>JBQCCO010000224.1:0-9257 GCA_051962155.1 Leifsonia sp.
TTCGACACCATGCAGCGCGGCGAGCTCCTCAGCCGGGTGACCAATGACATCGACAACATCTCGCAGTCGCTTCAGCCGACGATGAGCCCGCTGCTCACCTCGCTGCTGACGGTGGTCGGCGTGGTCGTCCTGATGTTCGTGATCTCGCCGCTCCTCGCCGTGATCGCGCTGATCACCATCCCGCTGACCCTCATCATCACGACGGTGATCGCGAAGCGCTCGCAGAAGCTCTTCGTCGCTCAGTGGAAGCACACCGGCGAGCTGAACGGACAGATCGAGGAGGCCTTCACCGGGCACTCGCTGGTCAAGGTGTTCGGGCGGCACCGCGAGGTGGAGGCGCGCTTCCGCGAGAAGAACCAGGAGATGTACCGGGCGAGTTTCGGCGCCCAGTTCATCTCCGGCATGATCATGCCCGCGATGATGTTCGTCGGGAACCTGATGTACGTCGCGATCGCGGTCGTCGGCGGCCTGCAGGTGGCCAGCGGTGCGATGCAGCTGGGAGACGTGACCGCGTTCATCCAGTACTCCCGCCAGTTCACCCAGCCGCTCACCCAGCTCGGCTCGATGGCGAACCTGCTGCAGTCGGGAGTGGCGAGCGCCGAGCGCGTCTTCGAGCTGCTGGATGCGGACGAGCAGTCGGCCGATCCCGCGGAGCCGGAGAACCCCGAGGGCACGAAGGGGCTGCTGGCGTTCGAGGACGTGTCGTTCCGCTACGCCGAGGAGACACCGCTCATCGAGGACCTGTCGCTGGTCGCCCAGCCGGGCCAGACCGTCGCGATCGTCGGCCCGACCGGTGCAGGCAAGACGACCCTGGTCAACCTGATGATGCGCTTCTACGACCTGGACGGCGGACGCATCACCCTCGACGGCGTCGACATCGCCACGATGAGCCGGCACGACCTGCGCAGCCGGATGGGGATGGTGCTGCAGGACACCTGGTTGTTCAAGGGCACCATCCGCGACAACATCCTCTACGGCCGTCCGGATGCGACCGAGGACGAAGTGCTGGATGCGGCGCGCGCCACCTACGTCGACCGGTTCGTGCACTCGCTGCCCGACGGGTACGAGACGGTGCTCGACGATGAGGGGTCGAACCTGTCGGCGGGCGAGAAGCAGCTGCTGACGATCGCGCGGGCGTTCCTCGCGCGGCCGAGCGTGCTCATCCTGGACGAGGCGACGTCCTCGGTGGACACCCGCACGGAGCTGCTGGTGCAGAAGGCGATGAGCGCGCTCCGCGCGGACCGCACGTCGTTCGTGATCGCGCACCGGCTGTCCACGATCCGCGACGCGGACCTCATCCTGGTGATGGAGGCCGGGCGGATCGTCGAGCAGGGCACCCATGCGGAGCTGCTGGCCCAGGGCGGCGCGTACTACTCCCTCTACAACGCGCAGTTCGCCGGGGCTGCGACCGAGTAGCGAGAGGGGCGAGGGGCAGGAGGGTGCGAGGGCCCTACTGCTCCTTCAAACGGGAGGCGAAGGCGCGCACGCACCAGAAGACGCCGTAGGCGATCAGCCCGATGGCGATGAGTACGAGTAGGACGACGCCGAACGGCACCTTCGTCAGCTCCTTCAGGCTGCCGTCCAGTCCTCCCGCCTGCTTCGGGTCGGAGGTGATCGCCCCATACGTGACCAGCCCGCCGACGATGACCAGCGCGATGCCTTTCGCGATGTAGCCCACTCGGCCGAGGATCGCCGTGATCGTCGCCCAGCGGTCGGGCGGGAGCCGCAGGTCCCGCTCGAAGCGGCGGGTCACGCCGTTGACCAGGAAGTCGATCCCGACGGCCACCACCACGAGGCCGATGGCGGCGAGGAGGAAGACCCCGCCCGGCGTCCCGAGCAGCTTGCCGCTCGCCGACTGCTCCGATGCGGAGGAGTTCTTCCGCGCGCCGGCGGCGATCGAGATCGCGGCGCCCGCCAGGATCGCGTAGACCACGAACTTCGCCACCTCGACCAGCTTCTCGCTGCGCCGATGGGCGGTGATGGATTGGAGGAGCTGCCACACCGAGAGGAAGATCAGCCCGACGATCACCGCTCCCAGAGCGAACAGGCCGCCCGGAACTGCCACGATGGCCTGGAGCGCGCCCGACTGGTCGGCGTTCCCACCCGCGCCGAAGGCCACGGCCAGCGCGATCGCGCCGATGAGGATGTGCAGCAGGCCGATGGCGGCGATCCCGACCCGGGTGAGCGCACGCACGGCGGGTTCGCGTTCGACGCGGGAGGCGAGTCGGCTGGGGGACGTCATGGCCTGCACGGTACCCGGCGTACACGCCGTGGGGAATCTCGGGTAGCGTAGAGGACTGAGTCCGCCGCGCTGTCACGCGGCGGCGAGATCTGAATAGAGGAGGCCGGCATGGACATCGACCTCAGCGTCTTGCGTCTCATGGAGCGCGAGAAAGAGATTCCGTTCGACGAACTGGTGCAGATCATCGAGCAGGCGATCCTGACCGCGTATCTGAAGCACACGAACCAGGCCGATCACCGTCACGGTCACAGCGACCAGCCGCCAGCGGCCCGCGTGCACCTGGACCGCAAGACCGGGCACGTCACGGTCTACGTGCCGGAGCACGACGAGGAGGGCAATGTCATCGGCGAGGCCGAGGACAGCCCCAGCGACTTCGGACGGATCGCGGCCTTCGCCGCCAAGCAGGTGATCAACCAGCGGCTGCGCGACATCGCGGACGACGCCGTGCTGGGCGAGTTCCGCGGGCGCGAGGGCGACATCGTCGCCGGTGTCATCCAGCAGGGACCCAACCCGCGGATGGTGCACATCGATCTGGGGACGGTCGAGGCCATCCTCCCGCCCGAGGAGCAGGTGCCGGGCGAGGAGTACACGCACGGGTCGCGCATCCGTGTGTATGTCACGAGCGTGTCGAAGGGCGCGAAGGGTCCGTCGATCACGGTGTCGCGCACGCATCCCGCGCTCGTCCGCAAGCTGTTCGCGCTCGAGGTGCCGGAGATCGCCAGCGGTGTCGTGGAGATCGTCTCCCTCGCCCGCGAGGCCGGTCACCGGACGAAGATCGCCGTGCGCGCGACGGAGCCCGGGGTGAACGCGAAGGGCGCCTGCATCGGCGAGCTCGGGCAGAGGGTCCGTGCGGTCACGGCCGAGCTCAACAACGAGAAGATCGACATCGTCGACTACTCTCCGGACCTCGCGACGTTCGTCGCGAGCGCGCTCTCTCCCGCCAAGGTGACCAGCGCGTTCGTGATCGACGAGTCGCTCAAGGCCGTCCGGGCGCTCGTCCCCGATTACCAGCTGTCGCTCGCGATCGGCAAAGAGGGCCAGAACGCTCGCCTCGCTGCGAAGCTGACCGGCGCGAAGATCGACATCCAGCCGGACTCGATCCTCGACCGGGACTGAGCGGGCTCTCTGCATCACTGACTCGCTGGGTCACCGGCTCGCTCGGTCGCGCACGCTCTACTTCACGTAGGCGGCGAGTGAAGCCTGCACGCCGTCGCTCACCACATCGCTTCCGCCGACGAGCGAGATGTGCGACGGACCGATGCGGGTGAGCTGCTGACCGACGGCGGTCGGCACGGCCCCGGAAAGGGTGAGCAGGAGCGGAGCGCCGCTCGTGCCCGCCGCAGCGGAGGCCGACAGCGCGTCGGGGAAGTCGACGCCGGAGGCGACGAAGGCGGAGGCCGTCCCGGCCGGGAACGCCGCCGCCGCTGCGGCGCTGGTCCCGAACCGGTCCGACCCGCTCACGCGCGTGACGGATCCGGTCGTGTATCCCTTCAGCGCCGTGAGCACGGCGTCGGAAACGGCGTCCGGCCCGCCCACCACGACGATGGACTGCGGAGCGAGGCGCGTCAACTCCGTCGCGATCGGCGACGGGATCCACGACGGCGCGCTGAGCAGCAGCGGAGCGCCGGCGGTGCGGGCGGCCAGGGCGCCGGCCGAGAGCGCGTCCGGGAAGGACACACCCGAGACGACGTACGCCACCGCCGGTCCTGCCGCGGCGGTGGCACGCGAAATCGCAGCGCTCGTCTCGTACCGGTCGCCGCCGCTGAGGCGTGACACGGTCCCGGTCGTGAAGGTCTGCAGCTGGGTGAGGACGGAGTCCGCGATGCTGTCCGCACCGCCGAGCACCACGATCTTGGCGGGATGGAGGCGCTGGAGCTCGGTCTGCACGGCGGGCGGCACGGCTCCCGGCTGCACGAGCAGCATCGGACCGCCCGCACGCGCGGCCGCGGGGGAGCCGGACAGCGCATCCGGGAACTGTACGCCGGAGGCGATGTAGGCGACCGGCGCATTGGCCGGGTAGGTCGCGGCGGAGACCGCCGCGCTCGTCCCGTAGCGGTCTGCGCCCGCCAGGCGGCCGACCTTCTGAGCCCCGGCAGGGAGAGCATACGCGCGGAGCTTGCCGCCACCGTCCGTGAAGTAGAGCCGCCCATTCGTCACGATCGGACTCTGCCAGTGGAGCCCGCTGCCTCCGGCCGCGTCCGTCCACAGCTGTGTCCCGGTCGCGGGGTCGAGCGCGCGGACACCGTTCTTCGAGAGGTAGAACAGCACACCGCCCGCCACGATGGGCGTCGTGCCGGCGGCGGTCTGGTTCCAGACCGGCGCGAGGGAGGGCGTCCCTCCGGTCGTCTGCAGCTTGAGGCCGGAGATGCCGCTGTTGTTCGCGACGAAGACCCACGACGTGCCGGCGCCGTCCACCCAGTTCGCGGGCTGGGTGAGCACCTGGCTTCCCTGGGGGACGGCGATCGAGTTCAGTTCGCCGCCCGTGGCGCCGGGATGACCGGTACCGCTGAGATCCGCCGTGTTCAGGAGGCGGAGCCGCGCATCCTTGCCGCCCTGCACCGCCAGATGGGGGATCGACGAACCGGCCGGGGCCGTCACTACCTGGGGTGCTGTACTGCCGAGGTCGAGGTCCGCCTGGTCGAGGCTCGCGTAGTTCGTCGGCGTGTAGCTGTCGACCGGTCCCGTTCCGGCGCCGGTGCCGTCAGGGTTCATGGCGAGAACCGAGTCGCCCCAGTCGTGGCTGCCGTCGAAGGCGCCGTTGCCGGTGGAGAACAGGATGCGCTGGGTGCCCGGGTCGTATTCGACGCTCGGCCGTGCCCAGACCGCCGATTGGCTCGCCGGGCATCCATTGGCAGCGATATGGCCGGTCTGGTCGCTGCACAGCGTGTTGAAGACGCGCTGCGATCCCGTGCCCAGGTCGATCGTCGTGACGTGGCCCTGATAATCGCCCCGGTCGCCGGGGTACCCGCCGTTCGAGACGTACAGGTACGTGTGCCCCCCGAATGCGACGGTCGTGAGCGCCGGCGAGCTCTTCTCGTCGTAGGGCTTCAGGGTCGCGATCTCCGGCCAGCCTCCGCCGGTGACCTCGGTACCCGTCCCGATGGCGTACTTGTGCACCTTCCCGTCGAGCCCGTAGCTGTAGACGTAGGCTCCGCCCGGGTCGATAGCCGGCGACGACGTGGTGTAGCAGGGCGTTGCGCCGTTGTTGATCGTGCAGGAGCCCGGACCGTTCTGGTGCTTCCACACTTCGGCGCCGGTCGTGGCGTCTGTGGCCGTGATCCAGCCGTCCTTCGTCGTCGTGAAGAGGAGGTCCCGCGTGCCGCCGGCGGTCGCCACGCCGGGCTGCTCGACGGGCGGCCCGTCCGAGACGCCCGGCAGCGTCGCGGTGAACAGGGGAGTCAGGGATGCCACGGTCGACGGGGTGATCTGCGTCTCCGCTGCGTTCACTCCGGAGTGCGATGGGCCGTTTCCGAACTGGCTCCAGGCCACGGAGGCTGCGGATGCCGGAGCGACGACGGGCTGGGCGGACTGCGCCGCTGTCAGGGCCGCAGCGCCGAGGCCGCAGGCGACGACGAGCCGGAGCGTGCGCGTTCCGGTGGGCCGCGCCTCGCGGTCCGGTCTCTTCATGGTGCCTCCCCACGGGAAGTGTCCGCCGATCCCGGCACGGTGACCAGTCCTCCATCTGGCGGACCGGCCGGTGGCACTAGCCTGGAGAGGCCGTCGTCCGTCCGTTCGGCGCGCGCCGCCGGGAGGAGTAAGATGGAATCCGTCAGAACGTGCGTCGGATGCCGTTCTCGCGCTCCCCGGTCCTCTCTTCTGAGGATCGTCGCCCAGAATTCAGAACTCGTGGTGGACCCGTCCGCCACCCGTCCAGGGCGAGGCGCGTGGCTGCATCCGGTCGACGAGTGTCTCGACCTCGCGCTCAAGCGCCGAGCCTTCGGGCGGGCGCTGCGGGTGGAAGGGACGCTCGGCACCGCGACCATCCGGTCGCAAATTATGAGAACAGGCTGAAGAAGTTGACTTCACATGAGTGACAACCGATGAGCGGCTCGAAATGAGATCCGTCCACAACTAACGCCTGCCCCTGTCCTGGGGTAGGCCCCCAGACAGGAGAATTGTGGCTGCAAAACCACGCGTACACGAGGTCGCGAGCGAGCTCGGTGTCGACAGTAAAGTCGCGCTCGCGAAACTCAAGGAAATGGGCGAGTTCGTCAAGGGACCGTCCTCCAGCATCGAGCCTCCGGTAGCTCGCAAGCTGCGTGCGGCCCTCGAGGCCGAGGGACACTCCGGCTCGGCGAAGGCCCCCGAGACGGCGACCGCCGCCGGTCCGAAGGCACCGTCGCAGGCTCCCCGCCCCGGTGCGCCGCGCCCGCAGGCGGCTCCCGCTGCGCCCGCCGCAGCAGAGGTCGACACGGACGCCGGCCCCAAGCCGCAGGCGCCGCTGTCGGTCGCCGAGCGTCAGGCCGCGGCCGAGAGGGCCGCCGCCGAGAAGGCTGCTGAGAAGGCCGCCGAGAAGGCGGAGGCCGCCAAGGCCGCTGCCGGTACGGCTGAGCCCGGCACTCCGGCTACGCCGGACGCCGTGAAGCCGTCCAGCGCTGCGCGCCCCGGTGGCGCGAGCAGCATCCCGCGTCCCGGCGCGCCGCGCCCGGGCAACAACCCGTTCTCCAGCAACCAGGGGATGGGCCAGCGCACTCCGCGTCCGGGCAACAACCCGTTCGCGTCGTCGCAGGGCATGGGCCAGCGCCCGTCGCCCGGCAACATCCCTCGTCCCACCCCGCCGCGTCCCGGCGCGCCGCGCATCGGCGCTCCCGGCCAGGGCGGCGGAAACCGCCCGGGCGGCGCGCGTCCCGGTGGTGGCGGCGGAAGCCGTCCCGGCTTCCAGCAGCGCCCCGGAACCGGTGGCGCAGGGGCCGGTGCCGGTGCAGCCGGCGGCTTCCAGCGTCCCGGCGGCGGCTTCGGCGGCCCGCGCCCCGGTGGTGGCGGCGGCCGCGGTCGTGGACCGGGCGGCGGCACAGCCGGCGCGTTCGGTCGCGGCGGCGGCAAGAGCAAGGCCCGCAAGTCGAAGCGCGCGAAGCGCCAGGAATTCGAGATGCGGGAGGCCCCGTCGCTGGGCGGCGTGACCGTACCCCGCGGCGACGGCAGCACCGTCGTCCGTCTGCGCCGTGGCGCATCCATCTCGGACTTCGCCGACAAGATCGACGCGAACCCCGCGTCGCTGGTCACCGTCCTCTTCCACCTGGGAGAGATGGCGACGGCGACGGAGTCCCTCGACGAGGCCACCTTCGAGGTGCTCGGCGAGGAGCTGGGCTACCGCATCCAGGTCGTCTCCCCGGAGGACGAGGACAAGGAGCTCCTGGAGGGCTTCGACATCGACCTCGACGCCGAGCTGGAAGGCGAGTCCGACGAGGACCTCGAGATCCGGCCCCCGGTCGTCACGGTCATGGGTCACGTCGATCACGGTAAGACCCGACTGCTCGACGCGATCCGCAACGCCAACGTCGTCGCGGGCGAGGCCGGCGGCATCACCCAGCACATCGGTGCGTACCAGGTGTGGACCGAGCACGACGGCTTCGAGCGGGCCATCACCTTCATCGACACCCCGGGCCACGAGGCGTTCACCGCCATGCGTGCCCGTGGTGCGCAGGTCACCGACATCGCGATCCTCGTGGTCGCGGCCGACGACGGCATCATGCCGCAGACCATCGAGGCGCTGAACCACGCCCAAGCGGCCAACGTGCCGATCGTGGTGGCGGTCAACAAGATCGACAAGCCGGACGCCAACCCGGCGAAGGTGCGCCAGCAGCTCACCGAGTTCGGGCTGGTGGCCGAGGAGTACGGCGGCGACGTCATGTTCGTCGACGTCTCCGCGCGCAACGACATCGGCATCCAGGACCTCCTGGACGCCGTGCTGCTCACTGCGGACGCCGGTCTCGACCTGCGTGCGAACCCGAACAAGGACGCACGCGGTGTCGCGATCGAGGCCAAGCTCGACAAGGGACGCGGCGCCGTTGCGACCGGGCTCAGCCAGTCGGGAACGCTCCGCGTCGGCGACGCGATCGTCGCGGGAACGGCCTACGGCCGCGTCCGTGCGATGGCGGACGAGAACGGCGACCCGGTCTTCGAGGCGGCACCGTCGCGTCCGGTCCAGGTGCAGGGTCTCTCCAGCGTCCCGCGTGCCGGCGATGTCTTCCTCGTCACCGAGGAGGACCGCACCGCCCGCCAGATCGCTGAGAAGCGCGAGGCCGCAGAGCGCAACGCGCAGCTGGCGAAGGCCCGCAAGCGCATCTCGCTCGAGGACTTCACCCGGGCTCTGGAAGAGGGCAAGGTCGAGGCGCTCAACCTCATCATCAAGGGCGACGTGTCCGGTGCCGTGGAGGCGCTGGAGGAGTCGCTCATGAAGATCGAGGTCGACGACTCGGTCAGCCTGCGCATCCTGCACCGCGGCGTCGGCGCGATCACCGAGTCGGACATCGACCTGGCGACGATCGACAACGCGATCGTCATCGGCTTCAACGTCCGCCCGGACGTGAAGGCGCGCGAGCGTGCAGCCCGCGAGGGTGTGGATGTCCGGTTCTACTCGGTCATCTACAACGCCATCGAGGACATCGAGAACTCGCTCAAGGGCATGCTCAAGCCCGAGTTCGAAGAGGTCCAGTCGGGTGTCGCCGAGATCCGCGAGGTGTTCCGTTCCTCCAAGTTCGGCAACATCGCCGGTGTCATCGTCCGGTCCGGCACGATCACGCGCAACGCCAAGGCGCGCGTCATCCGCGACGGCGTGGTGGTGGGGGACAACCTCGCCATCGAGTCGCTGCGCCGGTTCAAGGACGACGTCACCGAGGTCCGTACCGACTTCGAGGCCGGTATCGGTCTCGGGAAGTACAACGACATCCAGATCGGCGACGAGATCGAGACGACCGAGCTTCGCGAGAAGCCGCGCGTCTAGGTTCACGAGATGGCCGGTGGCTCTGCCACCGGCCATCTCGCCCGTAAGGAGAAACACACATGGCTGATCCGG
>JBQCCO010000225.1:0-3490 GCA_051962155.1 Leifsonia sp.
GCCCACCGTGAAGAAGAAGAGGGCCATGAGCGCGTCGTTGACCAGCGCGTGGAGGGTGAAGTCGAGGTGCAGGTCGCCGACGCCGAGGGTGAGATGCGTCTCCCAGAACTGCTCGTATCCGGCGAAGGAGATGTTCGCCCATGCGCAATGTGACGCACCTCACGAAAGGACAGCTGATCGAGCGGCTCAGCGAGTGACCGGACGGAACGTTCGGCGAATCATCCTGAGGATCGGGCCACGGCTCAGCGCGCGGGGGTTACGGTGGCAGTCACGGAAGGAGACCACGTGGACGACGAGGCACTCGAGGTGACGGAGCAGGACGCCGACACGCAAGCCCAGCAGCACGGCCAGCAGGAGGCCCGGACGCAAGCCGGGACGGCCGCGGCCCCGGGCGACGACGGCCTGCCGGACGACGCCGTCCCGGAGGACGCTCTGCCGGAGGACGCGCTCGCCGAGATGGAGGAGATCACCTACGACGAGCAGCTGTACCCGGCCCGTCCCCGCCGCCTGCGCCCCCGCACGAACCTGCGCGGCGGCAGCATCCGCCGCACGTTCTCCGACCCCCGCGCCGCCAACGGCCAGAACCCGGCCTACGTCGAGTGGCTGGTCCGCCAGTCCATGCTGAAGGATGCTGACGTGCTGAGTCGCCAGCTGTCCGGCTCCCCGAGTATGTGGCGCAATCCGTACGCGCGTCCGGACGCCCGGCGTGCCGTGTCCACCTCCGACGTCTGGTTCACGGCGTATCCGATCTCGCTCATTACCCGGCCCGGGGAGTCGTTCCTCAGCGCTCTCGCCGACCCCGAGCTGTGGACGGCGTTCGAGCGGATCGGGATCAACGGCATCCACACCGGCCCGGTGAAGCGCGCGGGCGGCATCCGCGGCTGGCAGGAGACGCCGAGCGTCGACGGGCACTTCGACCGCATCGGCACGCAGATCGACCCCGCCTTCGGAGATGAGGACACCTTCCGCCGGATGACGGACGTCGCCGAGGAGCACGGCGGCAGCGTCATCGACGACATCGTGCCGGGCCACACCGGCAAGGGCGCCGACTTCCGGCTCGCCGAGCTGGCGTACAAGGACTACCCGGGCATCTACCACATGGTCGAGATCCCGCCCGATGAGTGGCACCTGCTCCCCGAGGTGCCCGAGGGTCGCGACTCGGTCAACCTGGACGCGTCGACCGAGGCCGCCCTGGCCGCACGGGGCTACATCATCGGCGAGCTGCAGCGCGTCATCTTCTTCGCCCCGGGCGTGAAGGAGACCAACTGGAGCGTAACGGCCCCGGTGATCGGCGTCGACGGCGTCACCCGTCGCTGGGTGTACCTGCACTACTTCAAGGAGGGCCAGCCGTCGGTGAACTGGCTGGATCCCACCTTCTCGGGGATGCGCCTGGTGATCGGCGACGCTCTGCACTCGCTCGGGGACCTCGGCACCAGCGCGCTCCGGCTGGATGCGAACGGCTTCCTCGGCGTGGAGAAGAGTGCGGAGGGGCTGCCGGCCTGGTCGGAGGGACACCCGCTGTCGCACGCCGCCAACCACATCATCGCGAGCATGGTCCGCAAGGTCGGCGGCGTCACCTTCCAGGAGCTGAACCTGACGGTGGAGGACATCCGCGACACCGCCGCCGTGGGCGCGGACCTGTCTTACGACTTCATCAACCGGCCCGCGTACCACCATGCCCTGGCGACCGGGGACACCGAGTTCCTGCGGCTGACGCTCCGGACCTCGCTGGAGCTGGGGGTGGAGCCGGCCGTCCTCGTCCACGGGATGCAGAACCACGACGAGCTCACCTACGAGCTCGTGCACTGGGCGACGCTGCACCAGAACGACGTCTACACGTTCCGCGGCGAGGAGATCACGGGCGGCGAGCTGGCGCACAGCATCCGCCAGGACCTCGTCCAGGCGATCACGGAGCCGACGGCCGACTACAACCTGGTGTTCACGACGAACGGCATCGCCTGCACGACGGCGTCGCTCATCGCCGCGACCCAGGGCCACGCGACGCTCGACTCCATCCAGGAGGCCGACATCCCGGCGATCCGGGACGCGCACCTGCTGCTCGCCGCCTTCAACGCCTGGCAGCCGGGCGTGTTCGCCCTGTCCGGCTGGGATCTGCTCGGCGCCCTGACGGTCCCGCGCTCGGAGGTGGCCGACCTCATCGCCGAAGGCGATACGCGCTGGGTGGAACGCGGAGCGCACGACCTGCTGGGCATCGCCCCGGACGCGCAGCGGTCCCCGTCCGGGATGCCGCGGGCGCGCTCCCTCTACGGCAGCCTGCCGGAGCAGCTGCGACAGCGCGCCTCCTTCGCGAGCCGCCTGCGCGAGCTGTTGCGCATCCGCACCCGCTGGGGCATCGCGACCGCGCGGCAGGTGGATGTGCCCGACGTCGCGCATCCCGGGATGCTGGTCATGGTCCACGAACTGGAGTCGCTGGATGACCAGGGCTTGCCGGTCGTGCAGCTGACGGTGCTCAACATGACCGCCACCCCGCTGGACGGCACGGTGCGGTCGGAGGCGCTCCCCCACCGCGCCACGGTGACGGACGCGGCGGACGGCAGCGAGGTCGGGGTGGTGGACGACCTGGCGAGCTTCCCGCTGAGCGTCCCCGCCTACGGCGCCCGCTTCCTCGTCCTGGAGCGCACCCCCGCCGACGCCTGAGCCCCACCATCGAGTCCACGAAGATTGCACGCTGTCGCGGCGTTTCGCGTGCAGTCTGTGCGGACTCGATGGCGGGGCTGTTGTGGCGCATGAGTGGGGCGCTGCTTGTAGCGTTGAGGCATGACCGATCAGCCGGATGCTGTTCCCGCCGATTACGATCCCGCGCACGTCTTCCGCGTCGTTGCGACGCCGGTGTCCCAGGGCTGGGGAATCTGGCTGCGCGCGGCGGACGACACCATCATCCACAGCTTCGGGCTCGGCTTCCCGCCGGGAACGCCGTTCCTCCCGGACGTGCTCGACCTGCTCGGCCCGATCCTCAACCTGCAGTACGGCCTGGCCTACCACGGCCCGGAGTCGTGGGACGAGCTCGGCGACCACTGGTCAGCGGTGGTCTACGAGTTCACGCCCCGCTGAGTCGCATCAGGCGTCGATGTCTTCCGCGCTCTCCACGCGTGGCAGGGGTTGGAGTCGTGTGAGTTGGGTGACGTGCTGGGGGCCGAGCTCGGCGAGGGAGCGCACCTGCAGGAGTTTCATGGTGCGCACCAGCTGGTCGGTGAGGATCTGGATGGTGCGGTCCACGCCCTGCCGCCCGCCGGCCATCAGCCCGTACAGGTAGGCACGGCCGATCAGGGTGAACTTGGCGCCGAGGGCGTAGGCGGCGATGATGTCGGCGCCGTTCATGATCCCGGTATCGATCGCGACCTCGGTGTGGTGGCCGACTTCGCGGACGACGGTGGGGAGCAGGTGGAACGGGATCGGTGCCCGGTCCAGCTGACGGCCGCCGTGGTTGGAGAGCACGATCCCATCCACCCCGGCATCCACCAGGGTCTTG
>JBQCCO010000226.1:0-10641 GCA_051962155.1 Leifsonia sp.
CGGACGTGCTGTGGAAGAAGATCGACGCGACCGGGGCCAAGAACATCCTCACCGGCGCGGCCTTCACCTTCACACCCGTCGACGGGGCGGGGAAACCGACCGGACCGGCGATCGTCGTGACCGACTGCCAGGCCGGATCACCCGCCCAGTGCACCGGGAGCGACATCGACCCGATCGGCGGCCAGTTCCGGCTGACCAACCTGGGGCCGGGGACATACCAGCTTGTCGAGACGCGAGCCCCTGTCGGGTTCAAACTCAATTCCACCCCGATTCCGGTGACCATCACCTCCGGCTCCCCGATCTCGGTCAGTTTGGCCGATGTGGTCAACAAGCAGCTGCCCGTCCCGACGATCCCGCTGACCGGCGGCTTAGGGACCGACGCACTGACCATCACTGCCGGTGGCCTGTTCGCGACCGTGCTCGGCCTGGTCACCTGGCAGCTGATCCGACGCCGCCGCACGGCCTGAAGACCCCCCTTGATCGTGTCCTGATCCTGGGACCGGCGCGCCTGCGCCACTGAAAAGCCTGTTCATCGCACCAAGCGGTGGACAGAAAGGAAAGAAACGAAAATGACCGCAATCACACGCCGTCGCGGGCGCGCCGCGCTCGCTATCGGCACGGTGGTGTCGCTGGGAGTGCTGGGTGCCGTGACAATCGGAACCGCGGCGTACGCTGCATCGATCGACACCGCACAGCAGGGCTCGATCATCATCCACAAGTACACCAACCCCGGCAACGGCGACGAGAACCCGTCGGGCACCGGAACGGCCCCGAACACGGCGCCGATCGCCGGTGTCGTCTTCGAGTACTGCCTGATCAACGGCATCAACCTGCTCGACGGCACCAACACCGGCTGGGACGCCATCAACGCCATCCCGGCCACCGTGCTGCAGGCTGCGGCGGCGCAGGGCACGACACAGCTCGGTAGCTACACCCTGAGCGGGTGCACCAGCATGCCGGCAACAGACGCCGCCGGCGCGTCCACGTCGGTGAAGCTGCCCTTGGGTGCGTACTTCGTGCGTGAGGTCTCCGCGCCGTCGAACGTGGTCGACAAGGCGGCGCCGTTCATCGTCACCTTGCCCACCCCGTCCGACCCGAAGAACCTCACCGGCGACTGGGTGTACGACGTGAACCTCTACCCGAAGAACACCACGGCCAACGGTCCGGTGAAGAATGTCGTGAACCAGCCCACGAACGGTGTCCTGCTGGGCGCTCCCGTGGAGTACCAGGTCACGCAGCTGGTCCCCGCACTGGCGAGCGGTGACACCTACACGAAGTTCACCCTGACCGACACGCTCGACACCAAGCTGACTCCGGACACCGTCACCCCGGTCACGGTCACCGGGATCCTCGGGGCAGCCAAGACGACCTTCGTCGCGGGGACCGACTACACCGTTGCGTGGTCCGGGCAGAAGCTCACGGTCACCTTCACTCCGGCGGGTCTGGCGAAGCTGCAGGCGGGCATGAACATCGTCTTCGACTTCCAGGCCACCCCGAACACGCCGGGCGCGATCGACAACCAGGCGTTCGTGAACCTCAACGACTTCACGCTCACCCCGGGATCGCCGAACGGTGCGGACGGTTCGCCGACCAACACCACCACCGTCCGTTGGGGCAACCTGACCGTCGAGAAGGTCAACGCCGCGAACAACGCTGACGGCCTCTCGGGAGCCAAGTTCGAGGTCTACATGGGTACCACCGACCAGCAGTCCGGGTGCACCGCCGACATCACAGGGTTGCAGCAGGTGACCACGGCCGGCTCGAGCACACCGTATGTCGTGACTTCCGACAGCGCCGGCATTCTCTCGGTCGCGGGTCTCTGGATCGGCGACACCGAGAAGACCGTTGCAGCCGACGGCACCGTCTCCAACACGACGGTCGCCGGACACGACCTGCTGCAGCGCTGCTACGTCCTCAAGGAGATCCAGGCGCCGAACGGCTTCGTCCTCCCCACCGGTACCGCGGCACTCACCCCGGTCATGGTCAAGACCGGTGACAACGGCACCGTCCCGCTGGTCAAGATCGACAACACCCAGCAGGGCGTTCCGCAGCTGCCCTTCACCGGCTCGAACGTGCAGATCGCGCTCACCATCGGCGGCATCGCTCTGCTCGCCATCGCCTTCGGTGGGGTACTGATCATCCGACGCCGTTTCGCCAACCGCGAGAACGCGTAACACCAACCCGTGTCAGGGGGTGGAGCGGGCTCTCATCAGCCCGCCCACCCCCTGAACTGTTGAAGACACCATGCCCCGATACGCCCCCCGCCACGCACCGCCAAAAGCGAAGTGGCGCCCCAATTTCATCCTCATCCTCACGGTTCTGCTCGCCGTCGTCGGGGCGAGCGTCCTCGCCTACTCACCCGCGGCGAGCTGGATCAACGACTACAACCAGTCGCTCATCGTCCGGCAATACAACGACGCGATCAAGAAGGTCAAGCCGACCGCCTCCCAGCAGCTTTCCGTAGCACGCCGCTACAACGCCGACCTCTCGGCAGGCGCGGTCCTCGAGGCCAACACCCATGTGCCCCTCGGCAACGGCACGAGCACCCAGAAGAGCTACGACTACTGGGAGCTGCTCGAGACCCCGAACGGGGCGATGTCCCGCATCCAGATCCCCGCCATCGGCGTCGACCTCCCCATCTACCACGGCACCAGCGACGAGACGCTCCTCAAAGGCGCCGGCCACCTCCAGGGCACATCGCTCCCTATCGGTGGCAAGAACACACACTCGGTCATCACGGCACACCGCGGTCTCGCCGATTCGACCATGTTCACCAACCTCGACAAAGTGAAAGTCGGCGACACCTTCACTCTGACGACCTTTGGGCAAGTGATCACCTACAAAGTCTTCGACACCCGCGTCGTAGCGCCCGAAGACACCGCGACGCTCCGTCAGGAGGCCGGACGCGACCTGGTCACCCTGGTCACCTGCACGCCGCTCGGCATCAACACCCACCGCATCCTCGTGACCGGAAAACGCATCCTCCCGACCCCGCCCAAAGACATTCAAGCGGCCACCAACACCAAGCCGTCACTGCAATTCCCCTGGTGGCTCGTCCTCTACGGCGCGACCCTGCTCCTCATCGCCTTCTACACCGTCTGGGCCGGACGCACCTCACCCCATGCGCGACCGCAGCACCAAACCAAACCTCACTAGCGCCCCGTCGGCCCCCACCATCGAGTACACGAAGACTGCACGAAACACCCCGTCGGAACGTGCAATCCGTGCGGACTCGATGGTGGGAGGCGACCGTGCTCAGAAGTGGCGGTAGCGGTCCGGCGCCAGGTCCCACGGGTCCTTGCCGAGCAGCTCGGCGACAGCGCGGAAGACGCATCCCTCGATGTACATGCGGCGGTGGACCTTGTAGTCGCGGTGTAGCTTCGTCAGCCGCTGGATCGGGATGCGGTAAAGCACGATGCGGCGACGGGCGGCATCCACTCGCCAGCGGTCCACTCCGTCTTCGCCTGAGTTGCCGATCGGAGTCGCCGCGACCTCGAAGTGCACGTTCGACAGTTCCTCCGGCCAGACACCCTTGAGGTAGTCCGCGGTGGAGGCGACGGTCATGTCGAAGAAGTCGATCCGGTTCTGCAGCATCGGCAGGTGCGGACCGGTGACAGGGCCCCGCGCTCCGCGGCCGTGCCTGCTGCGCCAGCGGCTCGTCGCCGGGGGCTGGCTGCTGGTGCGGCGATTGCGGGGCATGTCGCCATCCTACGTCGGCCGCGCTCGGCTATTCTGAGGGCGATGTTGAGCCGACCCTGTTCCCGTGTCGCGTGTCCGCGCGACGCCGTGCAGACGCTCACGTACGTGTACAAGGACTCGATGGCGGTGCTCGGGCCGCTGAGCCTCAAGCACGAACCGCACGCCTACGACCTGTGCGCCATCCACGCGGAGCGGCTGTCCGCGCCGCAGGGCTGGCAGATCGTCCGGCACGTCGGAGTCACCGAGACCTGACCCGGCCCGACCGACCCGGGCCGACCGACCCGGCCGCCGCGACCCGGCGCGATAGGTTAGGGCCATGAGCATCACCGGCGACCCCCGTCTGCAGTCCGTCGTCAAGACCTACGACATCCGAGGGCTGGTGGGCACAGATCTCACCGAGGACGTCGTGGAGGCCATCGCCGCCGCCTTCGTGGACGAGGTCGATGCGGCCGGCCGCGACGTGATCGTCGGCCACGACATGCGCGACTCGTCTCCGGGGTTCGCCGCCGCCTTCGCCCGGGGTGCGCGGACCCGCGGTGCCGACGTCGTGTCGATCGGCCTCTGCTCCACCGACGAGTCCTACTTCGCCTCCGGCTACCTACAGGCGCCGGCCGCGATGTTCACGGCGAGCCACAACCCGCCCACCTACAACGGCATCAAGCTGTCGCGCGCCGGAGCCCAGGGCCTCAGCATGGACACCGGCCTCCGTGCCGTGCGCGACCGGGCCGCGGCCTACCTCCGCGAAGGGATCCCGGCGGTCGCACGGCCCGGGGGCTTCCGCGAGGAGGACGTGCTGAAGCGGTATGCGGCCTATCTCCGATCGCTCGTGGACCTCGGCGGCATCCGCCCGATCACCATCGTGGTCGACGCGGGCAACGGGATGGGCGGCCTGACGGTGCCGGCCGTGCTCCAGGAGGCCGCAGGCCTTCCTCCGCTGCCGATCACCATCGTGCCGCTCTACTTCGAGCTCGACGGGACCTTCCCGAACCACGAGGCGAACCCGCTGGAGCCGAAGAACCTGGTCGACCTCCAGCGTGCCGTCGTGGAGCAGAGAGCCGACCTGGGGCTCGCCTTCGACGGCGACGCCGACCGGTGCTTTGTCGTCGACGAGCGCGGATCCGCCGTCACCCCGTCCGCTGTCGCTGCGATCGTCGCGCTGCGCGAGATCGCCCGCGTCCGCGCCGAGGACCCGGACGCCGAGATCACGATCATCCACAACCTGATCACCTCCAACATCGTCCCGGAGACGATCGAGGCGGCCGGCGCGACCCCGCTGCGCACCCGCGTGGGCCACTCCCTCATCAAGGATGCGATGCGCCAGTCCGGCGCGGTCTTCGGCGGCGAGCACTCCGCGCACTACTACTTCCGCGACTTCTGGAGCGCGGACAACGGGATGCTGGCCGCCATGCACCTGCTCGCGGAGTTCGGAGCGCAGGACCGCCCGCTCTCCGAGCTCGCCGCACGGTACACGCCCTACGCGATGTCGGGCGAGATCAACTCGACCGTGGACGACGTGCCTGCAGCCTTCACCCGGATCGTCGAGGCCTTCGCGCCGCGGGCCGAGTTCGACGAGCTCGACGGTCTCACGGTCACCGGCCGCGTCGGCCAGGACGAGCCGTTCTGGTGGTTCTCCGTGCGCCCCTCCAACACGGAGCCCCTGCTGCGGCTCAACGTGGAGGCGGCCGACAACGCGACGATGGCACGGATCCGGGATGAGGTGCTCGGCCTCATTCGGGGCTGAGGGTGCCGGGATGCGACAATAGGGGCCATGCCGACAAGCACCGCCACCTCCCTGCCGTTCAAGGTCGCCGACCTCTCCCTCGCCGAAGCGGGACGTCACCAGATCCGGCTCGCCGAGAACGAGATGCCGGGGCTCATGGCCCTGCGCGCCGAGTTCGGCGACGCCCAGCCGCTCGCGGGCGCACGGATCGCCGGCTCCCTGCACATGACCGTGCAGACGGCCGTCCTCATCGAGACCCTGGTCGCGCTGGGCGCCCGGGTGCGCTGGGCGAGCTGCAACATCTTCTCCACGCAGGATGAGGCTGCCGCCGCCGTCGCGGTCGGCCCGCACGGCACGCAGGAGGCCCCCGCCGGCGTCCCGGTCTTCGCCTGGAAGGGCGAGACGCTCGAGGAGTACTGGTGGTGCACGCAGCAGATCTTCGACTGGTCGGCGGAAGCGGCTGCAGACGGAGCCGACTACCTCGGCCCGAACCTGATCCTCGACGACGGCGGTGACGCCACCCTCCTGGTGCACAAGGGCCGCGAGTTCGAGGTCGCCGGGGCGGTGCCCGACGATTCCGCCGGCGACAACCACGAATACCGCGTCATCCTCGCCGCGCTGCGCCAGTCGCTCGCCGCCTCGAAGGACCGCTGGACCCGGATCGCCGCCGACATCCTCGGTGTCACGGAAGAGACCACGACCGGCGTCCACCGGCTCTACGAGCTCGCCAAGGAGGGCACGCTGCTCTTCCCGGCGATCAACGTGAACGACTCGGTGACCAAGAGCAAGTTCGACAACAAGTACGGCATCCGCCACTCCCTGCCGGACGGCCTGAACCGCGCCACCGACGTGCTGATCGGCGGCAAGGTGGCCTTCGTCGCCGGCTACGGCGATGTGGGGAAGGGCGCGGCGGAGGCGCTGCGCGGTCAGGGCGCGCGCGTCATCGTCAGCGAGATCGACCCGATCAACGCACTCCAGGCCGCGATGGACGGCTACCAGGTGGCGCGGCTGGAGTCGGTGATCGACCAGGTCGACATCCTCATCAGCGGCACGGGCAACCTCAACGTCGTCACGCTCGACCACCTGCTCGGGCTCAAGCATCTCGCGATCGTCGCCAACGTCGGCCACTTCGACAACGAGATCGACATGGCATCGCTGGAGGCGCTGCCCGGCGCCGAGAGGGTCGAGATCAAGCCCCAGGTGCACGAGTGGCGCCTCCCCACCGGTCGCAGCATCCTCGTGCTCTCGGAGGGCCGTCTGATGAACCTCGGGAACGCCACCGGCCACCCCAGCTTCGTCATGAGCAACTCGTTCACCAACCAGGTGCTCGCGCAGCTGGAGCTGTACGTCTCGCCCGAGAAGTATCCGATCGGCGTCTACGTGCTGCCCAAGCACCTGGACGAGAAGGTCGCCCGCCTGCACCTCGACGCGCTCGGAGTGGAGCTGACCACCCTCACCGAGGAGCAGGCCGCCTACATCGGCGTGCCGGTCGACGGTCCCTACAAAGTCGATCACTACCGCTACTGATGGCCCTCGACTTCGCCGACCGGGAGCTCCCCGACGGCCTGATCCTCCGGGTGCGGAGGGAGCAGGACGCCGGGCCGCTCGCTGCCGCCTACCAGCGCAACCGCGGTCATCTGGCGCCGTGGGACCCGACCCGCACCGAGGACTTCTTCACCGAGGAAGGACAGCTCGCCCAGACCCGTGAGCTGCTGGCTCTGCGGGAGATGGATGCTGCGCTCCCGCTGGTCATCGCCGACGGCGACCAGATCGCCGGAGGAGTCACCCTCAGCCACCTCGTGCGCGGCGCCTTCCAGTCGGCGAACATCGGCTACTGGCTGGACCGCGATCATGTCGGACGCGGGCTCGCGTCCGCGGCGATCGCGGCCGTCATCGAGGTGGCGCGCGACGGCTACGGGCTGCACCGCATCCAGGCCGCCACGATGCTCGCGAACCACGCATCGCAGTCTGTGCTGACGCGCGCCGGATTCGAGCGGATCGGCGTCGCACCGAACTACCTGGAGATCGCCGGCCGCTGGCAGGACCACGTCCTGTTCCAGCGCATCCTGCACGACTGAGCGGCCGGTTCCAGGCGGGCTCGTTCCGGGTCGGCTGGTTCGCTCTCGGCGGTTCTCCGCCGGGAGGTTCTAGGCCGGGAGGTTCTAGGCCTGCCCGGTGACCTCGGCGAACGCCCGCACTGGAAAAGTGCCGAAGCCCTCGATCGCGGGCGGGGCGGCCGTGAACAGCGCGCCGCGCTCGGGCACGTCCTCCAGGTGCGTGAGGTGCTCCACCACGTGGATGCCCGCGGCCAGCAGGATGCTGTGCGCGGGACGGGTGCCGCCGCTTTCGGTGTCGTCGATGTTCAGGGAGTCGATGCCGACCAACGCGACGCCGGAGTCGGCGAGGAAGCGCGCGCCCTCTTCGGTGAGGAAGGGCGCACCTGCGGCGTAGGCGGGCGTGCCGAAGTGCGCATCCCATCCCGTGTGCAGCAGGACCGCTGCGCCGGGGGGCGCCCGGCCCTCGAGCGCGGACGCGGGGATGGCGCGGTCCCGTCGGTCGCTCAGGCGCACCACCTCGGCGGGCAGTCCGACGAGGGTGCTCAGGTCGAGTCCGGCGAGGTCTGGCCCGTCCGCGTAGCGGTGGTACGGGCTGTCGAGGTAGGTGCCGGTGTTGCCGATCATGGTGATGACATCCATCGCGAACTCCGTGCCCGGCGCATAGACCCCGCGCGAGGCCACGCGGGTGAGGTGCGGAGTGATGGTGGGGGAGGGCAGCCCGGGGTAGGTGACCAGTCCGGCGTGGATGCGGTGGCTGAGGTCGACGATTCGGCGGGACGGATGTGACATGAGGTCTCCAGTGGGTGAAACGGGGCGATGGGCTCTTCGTCACCTCGGTCGCAGGCTCCCTCGGCGCTGGGGTCGAGCACCGCTTCGCGGCGTCCTGAGCTCGACTCAGCGGTCGGGGAAGGCGTGCGGCAACGCGGTGAGCACCGGGTCCAGTCGCTGCAGCCGCTCCCGCTCGAGCGCCAGACCGCGGGCATCCCGGTCACGGCGGAGCGCGGCGACGGCGACCAGGAACGTCTCCGCATCCACGTGGGGGAGCGGCGAGACGAAGGGTGCGGCCTCGCGGGCCAGCTCGGTGCTCAGCCCCAGGCGCGCAGCGGGCGTCAGCTCGGGGGCCTGCCGCACGAATTGGGCGATCCGGCGGGACAGCCGGTCCGGCAGCCGGGCGACATCCGCGGTCGCCGCCCAGGGGATCAGGTGCGGCGCCAGATACAGCACGAGGGGTGTCGGCCGGGGGACGCGCACCAGCTGGCTGTAGGTGCCGGCCACGAGGTCGCCCAGCCGCTTCGAGCGCGGGTTCAGCAGGCCGGTCAGGGCGGCGACGGCTCCGAAGGTCAGGAAGATCTCGAGCACGCCGACGAGCGCGCGGATGAAGGAATGACGGAACCCGATCGCTCCACCGTCGTCGCGGACGATCCGGGCGCCGACGGCCAGCTTGCCCAGCGACCGGCCCCGCGACGCGAGCTCGACGGTCGTCGGCAGGACCACCATCCCGAACACCAGGATGAGGATGACGAGGGTGCGGCCGAGCGCCTCATCCATTCCGCCGTCGGTCGCGGCGAGGAACAGCAGGCAGCCGAACATCACCAGCAGGTAGGTGATGCAGTCGATGATGGTCCCGGCGGCCCGGAGGATGTAGCTGGCGGGCTTGACGTCGAGGACGACGGCCTCGCCGGTGAAGACGTCGCGGTCCCGTTCTCGGTCCCGTTCTCGCTCGCTGTGCGACGCGTTCCCCGTCCCGGTCTGGATCATAGATAGCATCTAATCAGATGGACCTCGACGCCTACACCGCAGCCCGCAGCGCCGACTGGGAGGAGCTCTCCCGGCTGGCGGCGAAACGACGCCTGAGCGGCCCGGAAGCCGACCGCCTGATCGACCTCTACCAGTCGGGAGCGTCGGATCTCTCGGCCCTGCAGACGAGCGCCGGATCCACTGCGGCCGGTGACCGTCTGTCCCTCGCGCTTTCGTCCGCGCGGCTGCGCTTCACGGGTGCCGGCGCCAACCTGTTCGCGCAGCTCCCGCGCTTCTTCGTGCTCCAGCTGCCCGCCGCGCTGTACCGGCTGCGCTGGATCGTCCTCGGGGTCGCGGTCGCGACGATCGTCATCGCCACGCTGTACGCCTTCTGGATCACGGGAAACCCCGACGTGCTGCGCAACCTCGGTTCCGACGCCGACCTGCGCCACTACGTCGAGCACGACTTCATCGACTACTACTCGAACAACCCGGCGGCCTCCTTCGCGGGCCAGGTGTGGACCAACAACGCCTGGATCGCCGCCCAGTCCATTGCCTTCGGGATCACCGGCGTCTTCGTTCCGTACGTCATCATCCAGAACGCCGTCGGGGTCGGCACGGCGGCGGGCGTGATGTTCGCCTACGGCCGCGGCGACGTGCTGTTCTCGTACATCCTGCCGCACGGGATGCTGGAGCTGACCAGCGTGTTCGTCGCCGCTGCCGCCGGGCTGCGCATCTTCTGGGCGTGGATCGCCCCCGGCGCCCGCACCCGCGGCCAGGCGCTCGCCGAGGACGGCCGGGCGCTCTTCACGGTCGCGGTGGGATGCGCCGTCTCCCTCTTCGTCTCCGGCCTCATCGAGGGCTTCGTGACGCCGTCGCCGCTGCCGGTCTGGGCGAAGATCGCCATCGGCGCCCTGGCGCTCGCCGCGTTCCTCGCCTACATGCTGCTGCTGGGGCGCCGGGCGGTCCGCGCGGGCGAGACCGGCGACCTCACCGAGTTCGAGGCGGGAGCCCGCCGCATCGTCGCCGGCTGATCGCGCTCGCCGCGCGCTGCTCGCGCTGATCGCGCGCTGATCGCGCTGGCCGCGCGCTGATCGCGCGCTGATCGCGCTCGCCGCGCGCTGATCGCGCTGATCGCGCTGATCGCGCTCGCCGCGAGCGTATGCGGTTGTTCGGAACGTATGCGGTCGGGCGAGCAACCGCATACGTTCCGAATAACCGCACACGCCATCGGGCGAGACCAGCGAGCTCACCGAGTTCGAGGCAGGAGCGCCCCGCGCTCTAGCGGGCTGATCGCGCTCGCCGCGAGCGTATGCGCGAGTTCGGAACCAAATCGGTCGCGCGAACAGCCGCCATAGTTACGAAAAACCGCCCAAAACATTAGAGCGCCGGCGAACGGCTCCCCGCCGCCGGCGTACCGCTCCCGGC
>JBQCCO010000227.1:0-6606 GCA_051962155.1 Leifsonia sp.
CACCTTGAGGATCGAACCCGAATATGGCTATTCCAAGCTCGTCGGCCCTAACACTCGCGGCGGGAATCACGCCGCGACGTGCGAAAATCAACCCCCGACGACCGTCAGCAGCGACGACCGCCCCCGCATGCTCAACGAGCCCGATTCCCAAGTTCCCTCGGTTGTTCTCCACCCAGCCGAGGTGACGAGACCCATACAGATCGCAGAGCTGGCGCGAATCACCCGTTGCCACAACTGCGTCCGTGGCACCGAGGTAGTACATCCACTCCCGGCAAAGCTCGATCGCTTCTTCGTCCGAAGCGCCCCACGGTCTTGGTTCAGGTGTGACTCTCACAGGTCCAGAGTGCACCCAACTTCAGATAACCGCCCAGGTCAGTCGCGTTTGACACCACGAGCCGATCACGTCAGTGGCGGGAGTTAGGTTCAGCGCATGGGAAGCATCACTCCCTACGAGACGGCTGGTGGTCGGCGCTACCGAGTCAGATACCGCAAGCCAGATAACTCGCAAACCGACAAGCGCGGCTTCAGGACCAAGCGCGATGCTGAGCTTTTTCTCGCTTCGATCGAGATCTCGAAAGCTCGCGGTGAGTTCGTGGAAGCCTCGCAGTCCGCGATCACTATCGGCGCGCTCGGTCCCGTGTGGCTTAGCAATCAGTCTCACCTCAAGCCATCGTCGAAGAAGCCGCTCGAGATTTCCTGGCGCAAGTACGTCGAACCTGGATGGGGCCGGGTGAAGGTGCGCGATGTCCGGTTCACCGAGGTTCAGAATTGGGTCACTCGCATTGGGAAGGACCGCTCGGCTACCGTCGTTCTGCGCGCCTACGGAGTCTTGGCAGGCATACTCGATGTCGCGGTACGCGATCGGCGGATCACATCCAACCCGGCCCGCGGCGTAAACCTCCCCCGGAAGGTCGCGAAGCCACACGTGTACCTCACCCATGAGCAGGTACATCGGCTCGCGGCAGCATCCGGTCAGCACGCTCTGCTCGTTTTCCTGCTCGCCTACACCGGACTGCGGTGGGGTGAGGCGATCGGCCTGCGAACGCGCGATGTCGACCTCCGTCGTCGACGGATCACAGTGACGGTCAATGCCGTCGAGGTAGCCGGCGCGATTGAGATCGGTACCCCAAAGACACATAAGCGACGCGACGTGCCCTATCCCCCGTTCCTGTCTGATTTGGTGGCCGAACAGATTGCTGGCAAAGGTCGAGACGATCTCGTGTTCAGCGACGCCTACGGGCAGCACCTTCGACGCACCCGAGTCAGCACCGGCTCGCGCAGCTGGTTCAAGACTGCACTCCGAGAGGCGGAACTCGAACCGATGACCCTCCACGATCTGCGACACACGGCGGCTTCATTAGCCATCAGTTCGGGCGCCAACGTCAAAGCAGTCCAGCGAATGCTCGGGCACGCGTCCGCCGCAATGACACTCGATCTCTATGCCGATCTGTTCGACGACGATCTCGACGACGTGGCATTGCGCCTCCACGCTGCGGTCGCTGCGGCGGATGTGGGCAAAATGTGGGCAAGCCCGTCGCCTACCGCGTGAAAAACCCCCGAAATCACTGGGATTTCGGGGGTTTCGATCGGCGGAGACGGAGGGATTTGAACCCTCGGTCCCCTTACGGGGACTCCACCTTAGCAGGGTGGTGCACTAGGCCGAACTATGCGACGTCTCCAGCGCGACCGCGAGCGGACGCACGAGAGCCATCATAACGGACGATCCCGGCCGACCCGAATCCGGTCGTCAGGTGCCGGCGGGCAGATTCTGGGTGATCGTGTCGAGCATCTGGGTGATCAGCATGAAGGACCAGATCCCCGCGAGGACGATCGTCACCGCGGCGACGGCGATCGAGACCCACATGGGCGCGGCCCCGCGGCCACCGGCGACGCGGCGGACGATGACGGTGCGGCCGATTGGGTACACGACGGTCGCGAGGAACGCCCATGCCCAGTGGAAGGGACGGTCGACGCCCCGGCGAACCAGCTCCCGGTAGTCCAGCCAGGCGGACACCACGACCGCGGCCTGCAGCAACCACGAGAAGGCGACCACCACGAAGTAGATCGGGCCGCCGAGCATCGCGAAGGGGTCCCGGTTGATGACCGGGGAACCGTCCGGTGTCACCCGGAACCCCAGCTGAGGATGGATGAGGAACAGCTCGACGCCGACGAGCAGCGGCAGCAGCGCGACCAGCCAGATCCACACCGTGTAGACGGGGGTGTCGGGCGGAAGCTGCCGGCGCTCGGGGGTCACGTACGGCGCACCGGAGCTCGCGCCGGGATACGGCGCCGGAGCGAGCTGCTCGCTCCACCGGATGCCGTCCCACCAGCGGAGCACTCCGGAGCCGTACGGATCCGGATACCAGCCGGCCGGGGGCGCGGAACGGTCGCCCGCGTGCGTCACGAATCCTTCCCGACTGCGGGCTCCCCGACGAACTGGTGCGCCTCGGCGGCGAGCTCCGGCCAGTCCTGGGAGTCGGTGATGCGCACCCAGGATCCCTTCGCCTCGCTGCGCCCGGCCGCGATGACGGTGGCGACTCCACGCTCGACGAGGTCGTCGGCGCGCTGGGGCGGAAGGTCCACGGCGAGCTCGGTCCCATCCAGGTAGGCGAAGAGCCGCCCGTGCACGTGGAGGCCGGTCGCGGTGACCGACACATCCAGGTCGGGGTCCTCCAGCAGCTGGGCCGCGAGAAGCTCGAACGATGGTACGTGGCTGTCGGTCATGCAGGTCCTCTCGATCGCATGCTACGAAACCTGAACTTAACACGCGAGTAATCGGGGGGCAACGGCAGGCATCGAGCATTGCATCAACGCACCTGTCACTTGACAGGTATTGGATGCTCCACCTGCGGAAGGTGTTCCCATGAGTGCTCTCGATCCACAACCGCTTCCCCCGTCCGGCTACGCGCAGGAACTGCGCCGCGGTGTCGGCTCCTTCTCGTCGTTCGCGGCGGGCTTCTCGTTCGTCTCCATCCTCACCACGGTCTTCCAGCTCTTCGGGCTCGGCTTCGGCTTCGGCGGGGCGGCGTTCTTCTGGACCTGGCCCCTCGTCTTCGCGGGCCAACTGCTCGTCGCCCTGAACTTCGCCCAGCTCGCCGCGAGCTGGCCCATCTCCGGCGCGATCTTCCAGTGGTCGAGCCGGATGGCCGGGACGACGTTCGGCTGGTTCACCGGCTGGGTGATGATCATCGCCCAGATCCTGACGGTCGCGGTCGCCGCGATCGCGGTGCAGGCGGTGCTCCCCTCGATCTGGGACGGGTTCCAGATCGTCGGCGGGCCAAGCGCGGACCCGTCGCTCACCTCGCCCACCGGCGCCCAGAACGCGGTCGTGCTGGGGCTCATCCTGCTCGCGATCACCACACTGGTGAACATCGTCAGCGTGCGGCTGATGGCGATCACGACGAGCGTCGGCGTCCTCGTGGAGATCATCGGCGTGGCCGTCGTCGTCGTGGCGCTGTTCCTGCTGCCCGGGCGGAGCGCATCGGTCGTCTTCACGACGCAGGGCGCGGCGCCGAGCGACAGCCCGTACATCTGGGCCTGGCTGGCGTCCTCGCTGATGGCGGCCTACGTCCTCGTCGGCTTCGACTCGGCCGGTGAACTGGCCGAGGAGACCCATGCTCCGCGCCGCACCATCCCGAAGACCATCGTGCGAGCGGTCGTCGTCTCGGGACTCGGCGGTGCGCTGCTGATCGTCGCGACGCTCGTCTCCGCGCCCAGCCTCACGGACGGGAAGCTCACGGCCGGCGGCATCGCCTGGGTCGTCACCGAACGGCTCGGTCCGGTGCTCGGCCGGCTCATCCTGGTCGCCGTTGTCGTCGCGGTGTTCGCGTGCACCCTCGCGGTGCAGACCTCCGGCTCCCGGATGCTGTACTCCATGGCGCGCGAGCGCTCCCTGCCGTTCTGGCGGACGCTCGCGAAGGTGTCGCCGCGCACCGGGACCCCGATCGCCACCAGCATCGTGGTCGGCGTCGGCGCGGCACTGGCCCTCGCGCTCAACTTCGGCCAGAGCGCGATCTTCACCGCTCTCTCCAGCCTCTGCATCGCCATGCTCTACATCGCCTACCTCGGCGTGACGGTCCCCCTGCTCGTCACCCGGCTTCGCAAGGGCGGGGCCGGGATGCCCTCCGGCGTGGATGAGAGCGGCAAGCGGACGTTCACGCTCGGCCGCTGGGGCATCCCGTTGAACATCGTGGCAGTGCTCTACCAGGTCGGGATGATCGTCAACCTCGCCTGGCCCCGGCCGGAGATCTACGACCTCACCGGCAAGACGTGGTGGCTGCAGTGGAGCGCGGTGCTGTTCATCGGCGCCACCCTCGCGGCCGGTTACCTCGTGCACCTGCGCAACCGCGCCCGCGACGGCGCGATCCAGCTGGGGCACCTTCCGGTGACGGCCGAGATGCCGGTCGTGGCGGAGACCCCGGCGCCGGGCGGCTCGGTCGCCGAGTCGCTCGCCTGACACATCGCACCAACCGCACCACCTGATCGACAGCACGGATAGGAACACCCGCACCATGCCCTCCCTCGCCGACCTCCACCAGACCGACAGCGTGCGCGCGTCGCAGGCGGACGCCCGGGCCCAGGCCGCCCTGACCTCCGAGCACCGGCCGTTCCGGCCGGCGTCGACGTCGCCGCACATCCCTGACGGCGTCGACCCCGGCGCGCTCACTTGGGCGGAGACGGTCGCGCCGGGGGGCTACACGCACAAGGTGCTCGCCCGGGGCACGCGGATCCGCTTCGACGATCCGAGCGGACTCGCGTGCGCGCACATCCTCCTCTACAACGCGCTGGAGCCGTGGGAGCGGCTCAATGTCGCAGACACGCTCAAGATCCCCTGGCAGGCGTACCTCGGGGAGGGGCACCCGCTGCTCTCCGGCGAGGGGCGCATCCTCGCCACGGTCTCGGCAGACACCTCCGGGCGGCACGACGCGTTCTGCGGCACCACGACGGATGCGTTCTCGGCGCAGAAGTACGGATCGTCCGCTCCGCAGGGGCCGGCGCCGTCGGGGCGGGCCCTGTTCACGCTCGCGGCGGCGAAGCACGGGCTGACGCCGCGGGACCTCCCGCCGAGCGTCTCCTTCTTCCAGGGCGTGCGGGTCGAGGAGGACGGGGCTCTGACGTTCCTCGGCTCGGCCGGTCCCGGGACCTTCGTGGAGTTGATCGCGGAGCTGCCGCTCCTCATCCTGGTGGCGAACGTGCCGCATCCACTCGACACCGAAGAGGACTACGTCGTCGGGCCGCTGCGCATCCATGCCTGGCGGGGAGCGCCGACCGGCGAGCACGACCCGCGGTTCACCTCCTCGCCCGAGCTGAACCGCGCCTACCTGAACTCGATCGACTACGCGGAGGCGCGAGGACTATGACCATCACGACCACTGTCCGCACCGCGGGCGACCGCGCCCTGCGGACGACCGTCCCCGTCGCTCCGCCCTTCGCCGAGGGAACCGTGCTGGATGCGGCCGGCCCTGCCGTGGCCGGAGCCGTCGTCCGGGACGACACCCTCGCTCCCCTCGCTCCCTGGTCGGCGATCGTCCCGGCCGGTCATGTCCTCACCATCGTGGATGTCGGCGGCAACCAATCGGCGGACTGCCTGATCTACGACGCGCACGACACGGACGAGCGCTACTCGGTGCCGGACACCCTCGCTTGGCAGGGCAACGCCTACATCCGTGAGGGATCCGTCCTCCGGTCGAACCTCGGACACCCGCTGATGACGGTGGTCGCCAACGAGATCGACCGCCAGGACACGATCGGGGGCGCGTGCTCCAAGGAGTCGAACACCCTCCGCTACGGTCAGCACACCGAGTACCAGCACGGATGCCGCGAGAACTTCCTCGCCGAGGCCTCCCGGTACGGTCTCGGCGCGCGCGACCTCGTCTCGAACCTGAACTGGTTCATGAACGTGCCCATCGAGGCCGACGGCGCCCTCGGGATCGTGGACGGGCTCTCGGCTCCCGGCAAGCGCGTCGCGATCCGGGCCGAGCGGGATGTGCTGGTCATCGTCTCCAACTGCCCCCAGCTGAACAACCCCTGCAACGACTTCAACTGCACGCCGCTGCGGATGATCGTCACCACACCGACCACCGGAACGGATGCCGCATGAGCGCCTTCGACACCGTCCTGATCGCGAACCGCGGCGAGATCGCCCGGCGGATCATCCGCACCGCACGCGACCTGGGACTCCGGACGGTCGCCGTGTACTCCGACGCGGACCGGGCCGCTCCGCATGTCCGGGAGGCGGACGAAGCCGTGCGCCTGGGTCCGGCGCCCGCACGTGAGTCGTACCTGGACATCGACGCGATCCTCGCGGCCTGCCGCCGCCTGGGAGTGGGCGCCATCCATCCCGGCTACGGCTTCCTCTCGGAGAACCTGGACTTCGCCCGGCGAGTCGAGCAGGAGGGCCTGGCGTTCATCGGGCCGACGCCCGACCAGATCGCCGCCTTCGGGCAGAAGCACACCGCCCGGGAGCTCGCCTCGCTCGCCGGTGTGCCGATGCTCGAGGGCACGGGCCTGCTCGTCGACGCCGACGAGGCCGTGGCCGCCGCCGAGCGGATCGGCCTGCCGGTCATGCTCAAGGCCACCGGCGGCGGGGGCGGCATCGGCATGCAC
>JBQCCO010000228.1:0-2778 GCA_051962155.1 Leifsonia sp.
CTGGCCGCCCTCGGACTCGGTACCATCGCGCTCAGCGCGGAGTCGTAGGAGCCTCCTGCCGTCCGCCCATCGGACCGTGCGGCGGACGCGCGTAATATAGTTGACGCATATAAACGACCGCATCTCCACGTACTCTCACGCGCACTGACAAGGACTTCCGTGGCCCGCACCGGCATCTTCACCAAAGACCACCCGCACTACCGCTGGGTGGCGCTGTCCAACACCACGCTCGGCATGCTCATGGCGACGATCAACTCGTCGATTGTGATCATCTCCCTGCCCGCGATCTTCACCGGCGTCAAGCTGAACCCGCTCGAGCCGGGCAACGTGTCGTACCTCCTCTGGATGCTGATGGGCTACATGCTCGTCACCGCCGTCCTCGTCGTCATGTTCGGGCGGATGGGCGACCAGTTCGGACGGGTCAGGATCTACAACCTCGGGTTCGTGATCTTCACGATCGCGGCCATCGCTCTGTGCCTCGACCCGCTCACCGGTGGACCGGGCGCGATGTGGCTGATCGTCTGGAGGTTCGTGCAGGGGATCGGCGGCGCGATGCTGTTCGCCAACTCGACCGCGATCCTGACGGACGCGTTCCCGGCCAACAAGCGCGGGTTCGCCCTCGGACTCAACCAGGTGGCCGCCATCGCGGGCAGCTTCATCGGCCTCATCCTCGGCGGCCTGCTGGCCGAGGTGGACTGGCGGGCCGTGTTCTTCGTCTCCGTTCCGTTCGGCATCGTCGGCACCATCTGGTCCCTCAAGTCGCTGCACGAGGTCGGGCAGAAGAACCCCGGACGGATCGACGGGCTCGGCAACGCGACGTTCGCGGTCGGCCTGATCGCCCTCCTCACCGGCATCACGTACGGCATCCAGCCCTACGGCGGCTCCAGCCAGGGATGGGGCAACCCGTGGGTCCTCGGTTCGATCGTCGGCGGCATCCTGCTGCTCGTCGCGTTCGTGTTCATCGAGTTGCGGGTTCCGGCGCCGATGTTCGACATGCGGCTGTTCCGCATCCGTGCTTTCTCCTCCGGGATCTTCTCGGGGTTCCTCGCGGCGATCGGGCGCGGCGGGCTGCAGTTCATGCTGATCATCTGGCTGCAGGGGATCTGGCTGCCGCTGCACGGCTACAGCTACGAGTCGACGCCGCTCTGGGCGGGCATCTACATGCTCCCGATCACGATCGGGTTCCTCGTGGCCGGCCCGGTCTCCGGCGCGCTCTCCGACCGGTTCGGATCGCGCTCCTTCGCGACGGTCGGCCTGCTCCTCGTCGGCGCGACGTTCGTCGGCCTGCTGCTCATCCCGGTGAACTTCGAGTACTGGCAGTTCGCCCTGCTGACCGGCCTCAACGGGATCGGGTCCGGCCTGTTCTCCTCGCCCAACCGCACCGCGATCATGAACAGCGTGCCGGCGAACGAGCGCGGCGCCGCGTCCGGGATGGCCGGTGTGGCGCTCAACGCAGGAAGCTCGCTCTCCATCGGCATCTTCTTCTCCCTGATGATCGCCGGGCTCTCGGTCGCGCTGCCGTCGGCGCTCAGCAACGGGCTGACGTCCCACGGGGTTCCGGCGAACATCGCGGCGCAGGTCGGGAACACGCCGCCGGTCGGCAGTCTGTTCGCCGCGTTCCTCGGCTACAACCCCATCCAGAGCCTCCTCACTCCGACCGGGATCCTGACCTCGCCGCACGTGGACGGAGCCACGCTGACGGGCAAGGAGTTCTTCCCCCAGCTGATCTCCGGGCCGTTCCACGACGGGCTCGTGGTCGTCTTCATCGCCGCCGCCGTGATGAGCGTCATCGGCGCCGTCGCGTCGTTCCTCGGCGGGGCGAAGTATGTTCATGAGGAGGCCGTCGCACCCCAGCGTCAGGCCGCCGAGGAAGGCGAGGAAGTCGGTGCCCACCGCGCATGAAGCTGACGAGCGGCCGGCGGCCGGAGGCGGCGACAACGAGGTCGTCGACGATGTCTCCGGCCGCCTGGCCCTTGCTGTCGGACGGCTGAACCGCCGCATCCGCTCGTCCACCGGGGGCCTCAGTCACGGCCAGTTGTCCGCACTGTCCACCATCGTCAGCCGCGGACCGCTGCGCCCCAGCGAGATCGCCGCGATCGAGGTGGCGGCGGCGCCGACCATCACGCGGATCGTCGCCGAGCTCGAGGCGCGCGGTCTCGTGGAGCGGGCGCCCGACCCGGAGGACGGACGCTCCCTCTTCGTCTCGGGGACGGAGGCGGGGAAGGCGCTGCTGGACGAGGCGCGGTCGGACCGCGCGCGGGCGGTCTCCGCGGTGCTCGCCGAGCTCACCCCGGTTCAGGTGGATGCGGTCCGCGCCGCCCTGCCCGCGCTGGAGCAGGCCGCGCAGGTGGCCCCGCCCGCGTCCCACGCGTCCCCCGCGTCGACCGCGTCGTCCGCGTCCCCCGCGTCGCCCGCGTCCCCCGCATCCTGAGGCCGTTCAGCTCGACCGCACCTCCTCGCCGTTCCGATCGCCGATCCGCCGAGGTGCTCGTTGTTGCACTCGCTGTCGGCGTGTCGCATGCAACTACGAGCACTTCGGCGGATTGGCCTCGGTCGAGGTGCTTGTTGTTGCGCTCGCGACCGGCGTGTCGCATGTAACTACGAGCACTTCGGCGGATGGGGCCTCGGCGGATGGGCCCCGGCGGATGGGGACCGGGGCGTCCGGCTCGGCGCATGGGGACCGGGGCATCCGGCTCGGCGGGTGGGGTCAGCGGACGCCGGGGTCGCCGGGGCGGCCCGGGCGGCCGGGGCGGCGCGCCGCGCTGACGGGGTGCGCGC
>JBQCCO010000229.1:0-12578 GCA_051962155.1 Leifsonia sp.
AGCTTGGAATAGCCATATTCGGGTTCGATCCTCAAGGTGGAACGATGGATGGTGTCAACCTGCTCGGCCGCGAGCTGTTCGCGGCCGCGCAGGCCCAGCCGCATTCGCAGCCTGATCATTCGAGGCCCACAGACGTAAGTCGTCCATCGGGTGTTGCGACGACCGGTCCCCCAAGAGGTTGAGCCGCGCGCCTGAGTTCGGTCTGGGCGGCCGCTCGCGACTTTTCCATCGTCTCTTCCAGAGTCTGGCGTTGCATCATCTCGACCAGCTGGGACTCAGCGGAGTTCTCAGTTGGGGCGACTAGAACGGCGGCGTTGTGATGCTTCCCGCGAGTGAGGCCGACGTACAGGCCGGCGGCGTCGACGCCTGGTCCCACGAGGGCGCTGTCGGTCGTCTCGCCCTGAACGCCGTAGACGGTAGTGGCGTAGGCGAGGTGAACGTGGGATTCGGCGTAGTCGAGGCTGACTTTGCGAAGATCGGTCGAGTCTGTGGTCGCGGCGAGAATCGCATGGTCTTTGGCAATCGACCGTACGATCCAGTTCTGGCGGTTCTGCACGTCCGCAGCGCTGTCGTTGCGGCGAGTCTGGACAACGTCCCCTACGAATATCGCTTGCCCCGACTGTCCGGAAAGTACACGCTCGGAGCGAATGGCGCCGGACTCCAGTCGTCGCCTTTGGATCGCCTCGCTGATCTCCTGCGCTTCATTGTGTGTTGCCGTCACCAGCGCGATCGTCTCGTGACGGCCGACGGCATCGAACCATGCTTCGACCATCGCCTGGCGCGCTGAGATGTCGTTGTCGGTCAGGACGACGTGATCAGTGCGGATGAGGTCCTTGGCGATATCGTGCATCTCCTCTTTGCCTTGGGGGTCGCGTAGACGAAGCGTGAGGTCCGCCCAGCCAGAATCCTCAAAACGGTGGGTGATCGTGAGTTCTACGCGATGTGGTGAGCGGTGCCAGAAGAGGGCCATGGCGCCCGAGTGCCCGACCGGCAATGCCTGTCTCTGATCACCTACGAGGGCGACACCTGCGCCGGAGGCGTGTGCGACGTCAAGAAGCGCCGACGCGGCCTCTAGGTCCAGCATTCCGGCTTCATCCACGACGATTCGATCACCTGGGTTGATGCTGATTCGCGGGCCTCGATAGACGCCGCCTGAAGTCGGGTCGTTCTCTCCGACAGCGAGTCGCTGCCACACGGTCGCGCCGGATGCATCGGTCGCCCAGCGCCAACCGTATTCGTGAAGAAGCTGGTGGAGGGACGAGGATGAGCTCATCGTCTCGCGTCCCGCTACAGCGGAAGCCTTTTTGGTCGGCGCGACGATGATCATGTTGTGGCCGCGTCGCCGCAGAGCATCGGCGGCGACCTTCAGCATGGTGGTCTTACCTGTGCCGGCTGGCCCGGTGACGACGACGTTCTGAGAGGTGCCACCGATTGCTGCTGCACCAGCGAGCTGCCCGTCATCGAGGGCGCGGTCTGGTTCGATCGCGTGACCGATCGCTGTAACCTCTCCGGGGTCGATGGCCCGTCCGGGGGCGGACAGTGCATCGACCTTCTGGGCGAGGGTGGCCTTCAGGGTGGCGGTGGAGGTCGCCATGAGGTGTTTGACGTGCTTCGGGGCGTCTGCGTCGGAGATCAGTGTCACCGTGCGAGAGTGCGACACGACTTCCTCGGCAAGCTTGGCTAGTTCGTCTCGGTCCGCGACAACGCCTGTCGCGGCGATCGCGCGGAGCGCGCCGGCGCGAACGTCCATGATGCTGAAGCGGCCACCGCTGCCGGTCGATCGGGCGTCCGCGTCGACGACGGCCTTGGCTGCCAGCAACTCGAGGTCGAGATCCTGGACAGCGATCGTAGATAGCGGTGCGGGCGAGCGTTGCATGCCGAGTGTGGGGTCGGCGGTGAAGAGTTCTTCGCGGACGAGCGCGGCCCATCCGTCCTCGTCTAACTCGCACGGTTTGTTGGGTCGCCCGACAGCCCACGCCCAGTGGTCGATCTGACTGAGCACATCGCGGGACGGCTCCTGCCCGGGGTGCTGATCCTTCCACCAGGCAATCCGCGCGATCTTGTTGGCTTCGATCTGCGCGGACCGCTTGGACAGCGGCCGAACCAGGTGCTGCAGCTGGGTGATCTCACCGTCCTCGTTGAGGGTGAGTCCTTTCGCGGCGAGAGCGGTGATCCATGCGGGGTCGGTGCGGGAGGCGAGGTCGCCTTCGGCGTTGATGACGTTCTGGAACCGCAAGGCGACGCGGGTGTCGATGTTGGACCATTTGCCGTCTTCGCCTTGCACTTTGACGTTGAGCCAGAGGTGGCGGTGCTTGTGCGGGTCGAGGGAGCGGGAGCGTTCGTGGCGGAGTTCGACGACCTCGATCCGCGCCAAGTTCTCGCGGATGGCACCGCCCTTGCCGCGGCGAGCGTTGAGCTCGCTCCGCCAGAGCTTGATGATGCGGTCGCGGAGTCGGTCTTGGAGGTCTTCGTACGCGGTGGACAACTCGGGGTCGAGCATGGCGGCAATCGAGAAGGACTTCGGGGCGTTGATCGTCGCATCCAGAATCAGATCCGCAACCGGCGACTGGAGGTCGCGGCCGCGTCGTTCCCCGGTGAGGGGGTCGAGTCCGTCGACCCAGTTCTTCAGTTGATCGCGGGTGAGGAGGTCGTCGCGGATGGCGCCGTTCTCGACGATGTATCGGGTCATGAGCGCGTCGGCGTAGCCGGCGGCGGCGATCACCCCGTCAGCGGTTTTGGCGGTGAGGGTGGCGTCACAGACCCCGCTGAAGGCGTAGTTGACCGCTTGCTTGACTCCGTGGGAGTGCTGTCCCCGCTTCCATCTGGCTACTCCACCTCGCACGTACACTCACCTCCCTCGCACCACATCTGGACCTTCCGAGAACTGGGCAGTCTTGTCCTTTTCAAAAAAGGACTTCCTCTACTTATTACTTCCGGTTCGGCGGGCGTTTTGGCGCGCAGGAGGCGCGCACCCGCGCTTTCCCGGAGAAAGCTCCCTCCCGGGCGGACGGCGGCCGACTGGGTCCGACTTGTGCGTTCGATTGCTTCAGCGGGTAAACCGTCGCTCGCCGGCGCGGAATCCGAGACCGTTATCGTGCGCACATCCTCCGAGTGCCAGCGACTCATGCCGCGCCAGCAACTCGCGACCTCGCCGATCGGTGTTCGGTCTGGCGAGCCGTGCCGTCGGGATGTTCCCGAAACCAATGCCCTCATACCTACACGTTGTGTTTCTAAGTCGGTTTTGGCGCGCAAATCCAAAACTCGTCGGAAATCCACGGCGACCCGATCAGGCGAATTGCTCCCGCCGTCGACCCGGCGCACCACTGACCCGGCCGTCTGGTCGGATCAGAGGTCGATGGACTAGGTGCGTGCCGGCTGTGGCGTGAGCTCCTCTGGAGCGAGTCTGGTGAGGTTGACGAAGGGGACGCACGCCGTCTCGGCTGTAAGCGCCGCGAGCCATCCGATCGGAGTGTTCGGGTCGGCGGCGATCGCCCATCCATCCATCACATAGCGGCTGACGGTCTCCACGCACTCCCGCTTCTCAGCACTGGTCGGATTCAGGGACCCTTTCACGCCGATGGGTCCGCCTTGCAGTTCCGGACCCATGTTGCTGGTGTCGATGATGAATACCCGCATCCCACTCACTCCCTCATTGGGTCGATCGTTTTGAGTGCCTTTCCGGCGGGTGATCGAGAGCGAGTGGGAGGTGTGGAGTGCCGGGACCGTGGAGTACCGCAGGGGAGCGCAGCGGAGTGAGGATATGCCGCGAAAGTCCGGCACGGAGCACCGGGAGCGAGCTACGATCGTGCGACGGAAAGGCCCTCAAACCTCAAAGGGCAGCGCCGCGTACAGCGACCACGTTCGTCTTCCATGTGACAGCTTGACGCGACTGAGCGGCGATATGTGTCAGCAGTATTGGGCTACTAAGGAACAGCTCGCCGATGTCGTCAGTACTCGCCAGGGTCACCGAGTCGGACGCGTCCCGGTTGGTGGGATGTGCGGCGGCAGGTGTCGCGCCAGGGTCCTGCCGCCGCACATGGTTGGCTCAGCATCGTGAGGTGCTGGCCGGCTTGATTGGCCGGGATGCCGCAACCGCCCGGCTCGAGACCGATGGGGTGTCTCGGCGCGCCTCAGATGATGCGGTGGCTGAAGGTGCGGTCGACGAGTGCCATGAGTACGTTGGCTTCTGCCAGCTCGTCGGGTGGGGTTGTCAGCGGGTCGCGGTCGAGGACGGTGAAGTCGGCGGCAGCTCCGACGGTGATGGTTCCTCCGGTTTCTCCGATGGAAGCGTGCGCGCTGGTCGTGTAACCCGCGAGGGCCTCTCGTGCAGTCAGTCCTTGTTCAGGATGGCTGGGTGCGAGTTCGGGGCGGCCTGCGATTCGGCGGAGCTGGGCATCCGCCATGGTTGTAAGCGGTGGGAAGGGCGCGATCGGCCAGTCGGAGCCCAGGGCGAGAGTGGCGCCGAGGTTGAGGATGTCGCGGGTTCTCCACCCCTCGTCGGCGCGTTGGCGTCCAAGCCTGATTGACCAGTTGTCGCTGTGGTCGGCGTTGGTGAAGTGGGTGCAGTGCGTCGGTTGCATGCTCGCCGCGATTCGCGGGTGAGCGAGCAGCCGTACGGTCTCGATGGGCATCGTCTCCAAGTGCTCGATGCGGTGGTGGGCGTTCAGGAGAGTGCGATGGAGTACGTCGAGCGCGTGGGCGACCGCGGCGTCGCCGATTGCATGTGTCGCGGTGGGGATGCGCATGGCATCCAAGGCGAGAACGCACCGCGCATAAGCCTCGGGATCGGACCACGTCGATTCGCGGGATTGGCCGTAGTGGTCGGGTGCGTCCAGCCAAGCTGTGCCGTTGTCGATCGTCCCGTCGAGGAAGAGTTTGACTCCCTCGATGCGCCATCGGCGTCCGTGGCGGCCGAGTCTTTCGACGATCGCGTGGAGGTCGTCGGTCGGCATGACCCAGGGTGAGAGGCGCAGCTTGATGGGCAAGTCGCCGTCCTGCTCAGCGGAGGCGAGGAGCTGTTCCGGGTCGTCGAGGGCGTCCATGGCGAAGCCGGCGGTCAGGCCCGACGCGGCCATCTTCTGCAGGAGCTCGAAGAGGCGAGCCTTGCGGTCCTGTTCGGTCTCCTTCGGGATTTGGGACTCGACCAGGGACATCGCGGCGAACTCTTGAAGGAGGCCGGTGGGTGACCCGTAAGCGTCGTGGACGACCTCGGCTCCCGCGGGCAGGGTCGTGGTGCTCTCGAGGTGGGCGAGGTCGATCGCGGCCTGGTTCACCAGCGCTGAGTGAGCGTCGAACAGGCGGATGAACGCCGGAACGTTGCCTGTAGCGTCTTCGATGCTGCGGCGGTGGGGCGCGTTTCCCGCTCCGAAGAGATTGGGGTCCAGTCCCCATCCGAGCACCCATCCGCGGGTTCCGCCACGCTGAGCTTCCGCGGCGATGAGGTCGCGTGCCTCGGACAGGTCGCGGGCGCCGGAGAGGTCGATCCCTTCGGTGAGCGCGAGCCCCATGATCGGATGCGTGTGCGAGTCGACCAGGCCGGGCAGCAGGGTCGATCCCGGTGGCAGCGCGACGAGGTCCCTGGCAGCCCATTCGTGAGCGGTGTTCGCGCTGGCGATGCGGACGATTCGTCCGTCGCTGATCGCGATGGCGGTCGAGCCTTGGGGGAGCGCGTGCGTCATCGTGTGCAGGTGCGGGGTGATCAGCACCAGATCAGGTTTGTAGTTCACGCCAGCCGTCCTTCACCCAGCGCCCCCGCGGACTGCGAGGCCCGCGCGCGGACGTAGTCGTCGATGATCTCGCGCATCGCTCGCCGTCGAACGGCCTGCCGTGACCCGGGTAGACAGTGCGGATGGGGAGTTCGCGCAGGCGCAGCATGCTCGTGACGTATTGGTCGATGTCGGATTCGTGGAGCTCGTCGAGCAGGAGGTCGTCGTAGATGACGTCACCGCTGAACAGTGCGCCCGCGTCCTCGTCGAAGAGGCAGATGCTGCCGGGGGTGTGGCCGGGCAGGTGCAGCACCTGCAGACGGCGGTCGCCGAGGTCGATCACGTCGCCATCGGCGAGGGCGGCGGTGAGCGGGGCGGCCTGGATCGTGTAAGCGTCCGGGTCGAAACCCGCCGGCGTGGCGTCGATCAGCAGCTCGGGCATGCCGGATGGTTCAAGGCCCAGGAGCGTCGCGAGCTCTGGTCCGTGGAGAGAGGCCGGGGTCCGTTCGTCCACGGCGCTGAATCGGTGCATTCGGCGGTCGGTGAACTCGTGCGCCGATCCGACGTGGTCGAGGTGGGCGTGGCTGAGGACCAGGATCGGGTTGTGGGCGAAGAGCTCCGGGAGGTGCTGATGGAGTGAGGCGACTCCGAGGCCGGCGTCGACGACGAGGTCGCGGTCGCGTCCGGTGACGTGCCAGATGTTGGCGCGGAGGAACTCGTGGACGTGTGGTTCCTCGATCCGCTCGACTCCGGGAGCGACGCGCTCGCGGCGGAACCAGGTCGTCGCGATCGGGAGAGTGAGCTGGGCCGTCATGCCGGGACCTCGTCTCCGGTGAAGGACTCTGGAGTGATGGTGCTCAGCGGTGCGCGGGCGGCGGCGCGGATCCGGCGTCCTTCCACGGCAGCGTAGATGCCACCTCCGACGATGGCGCCGATGAAGACCGAGATGTCGGCGCCGCCGAGGGCCTGAGTCACCGGGCCGACGTAGAAGGTGGTGTTCAGGCAAAACGAGGCCGCCACGGTGCCGAGGAGGAGGGCTCCGAATCCGCCGACGCTGAACCCGCCGGCGAACCAGTACCTGCTGCGTGCGGTCGTGTCCTGCAGGGCCGGTCCGTCGTAGCGGTTGCGGCGGAGGAAGATGTCGACGGCGTAGATGGCCATCGACGGGGCGAGCACGGCGAGGCTGACCTCCAGGAGCCCGGACAGGGTGTCGAGGAAGTTCGAGATGAACATTGCGTACAAGGTGACACCGATCGCGACGACGGCGTCGAAGATGACGGTGATCGAGCGCCGCCAGGGGATGCCGGTTGCCAGCAGCGCGAGTCCGGTGCTGTAGGCGGTGAGGGCGTTGTTGGAGACGGAGCCGATGACGATGACGAGCAGGAAGATCACGTAGAACCAGGTGGGGACGATCTTCGCCATCGCGATCTCGGGGTTGCTCATGTCGACGGCGGTGGCCGCGAGCGCACCCAGGATCGCGATGCCCGTCGCGGGGAGGAAGCCGCCGAATCCGGTCCAGAACGCTGTCGCCTTCGCGCTCGTCTTCGTAGGGAGGTAGCGGGAGTAGTCCGCGCCGACCGACCAGGACAGCGGGGCCGAGGCGATCAGGCCGAAGCCGGTCGCCGCGACCGCCCACAGCGCCGGCCCGTGGAGCACACCGCCCTTCGGCACGAACCCGAAGTGCGTGTGGCCGATGACGAAGAACGCCAGGATGACGAGCGCGGCCAGGAGAATCCATGTGAACCACGGGGCGAGCTTCACGATGGTGGCGTGACCGTAGACACTGATCGTGAAAGTGACGACGGCGAGCCCGACGACGATGCCCGCTTGCAGGGCCAGCGGAGCGGAGCCGAAGAACTGGGTGACGAGTGCGACACCGGCAAGCGCCCCGACCGACAGATTGATCGCTTCATAGAGCACCCCGACGACCCAGCCGACGACGATCTGGATGACGCGGTTCCCGTTGACGCCGTAGAAGGCCCGGCTGATCACCTCGCTCGGGCTGCCGGACGCTGGTCCGCTGATCGCCAGATAGCCGACGCCGATCCAGACCAGGTTGCCGGCAAGGATGACGAGGATCGACTGCCAGATGTTCAACCCGAGGATGACCATCAGGCTGCCCAGCACGAAGTACAGGTAGATGATGTTCGACCCGGCCCACACCGAGAACAGCGACTTCGGCGATCCGTGGCGCTCTGCTTCAGGTACGTAGTCCGCGCCGTGGGTTTCGATCCTGCCCGCACGGTCGGAGACCACTCCGTGATCCGACATGTCCGCTCCTTTGCGATTCCAATCTTATTGCCCTATTGAGCAATAAGGAATTGCGAGAACGGTAGCACTTGTTGGACACGTGAGCAATAAGAATCTTCGAGCGTCACGTTGGAACCTCCCAGGGTCTCCGTCGATGGCGACCCTAGAGGGCCGTGGCCCAGGGGGGAATTAGCTCAGGGCGCCGGCCGGCAGACCCAATTCGCGCTCGGTCGTGGCGGCCAGCAGACCCTCGACTGCCGGATAGTCGAGGCTCGACTCCACCAATGCACCACGAACCGCGGAGGCCGCGACCTGGCCATCCAAGAGTGCAAGAACTCTCATCGCGACGACGGACGACGGGTCTTGCAGATCAAACTCACCCGACGCTGCGCCCGCCTCGATCGTGGCCTTCATATCGGCCAGGTCGAGCTCCATCTGCTCCACGACCGCAGCGCGGATCGCCGGGCGGTCCGCCGCCTGCCTCCACGCGTCCAGCCACAGCAAGCCCAGCGGATCACGAGACGGGGTCGTGTAACAGGCGATCGTCGCCCGTAGCCGCTCGGTCGCGGTCGGCAGTTCCGCAACCTTCTCGCTGATGGCATCCCGCTCAGTGGAAACCACCTGCGAGAACGCCGCGCTGACAAGCTCATCGATCCCGCTGAAGTAGTGAGTCACGAGTCCAGAGCCGACGCCGATGTAACCGGCGACGCGACGGGCGGTGATGCCAGTCAGGCCCTCCTCGAGAGCGATCGCACTCGCGGCGTCGATGATCTCCTGGCGACGGTCCGCGGGCGGCTTGCGCCGGGCGGAACTCGTGGCGGACTGCAGCGTGCTCATAGGAGAAGGGTAGGTGAAAGGAGTGACAGACGCCCCGATTTGCTGGCTTCGGGGCGAGGGACAACGAGCCCGCAAAGCCCGGGTCGCTCCCGCCTCAGGTCTGCGCCACATCGGCCATGGAGAGAGGAGCAACTTGGGCCTTCCCACTTAAGTGCCTACGTGCATCGCCCCTTGTCTCCTCTCCTCTGCTCCCTCGTCTCTTCCTCGGTCCGTTTCTACTTTGGGTCTTTCTCTCGTTGGTTCCTTGGTTTTGTCTCTCTCGTCACTTCGTTCCTTCCATCCGTCACCTCCTCTTGGCCAAGGCTCTTTTCTAACCGTGGTTGGTGGTTCCCGGACATCGGTGAGTGCGCGGCATAGATGTGTCATCAGCGAGCGGGAGGCTTGGGCGAAAAGTCGGTCCTATGCTCGTACTGTGACCGAGAGTGTGCAGGGACCGGGCCCGGACAGGGTCTTCGCTGCTGAGGTCGAGCTCGCAGATCCGGTCGAGCGTTGGCTACTCCTTCAGGGGAGCGCAGCGGTAGCGCACGAGATCGAGGGCGACTTCGGAATCGCTGACATGGTCGCTGGCTATTCGGATCGCAGACGCCTGAGAAATCGGCGGCGCCAAGCTGGGGCGGTCACCGATGCGCTTCAGTTGCGTCTGTTGGAGTACTGCGGCAAATGGCGCACCCGGGACGAACTGCGCCAGTGGGCGCCCCATGGTTTTAGCCGTCTGCGGAAGCGCGCCATTGAGCCGCTTGTGGAACGCGGACTTCTGAAAGCAGAGGGCGAGCGGTTTCGAGCGACTGTCGCGCCAAAAGATCCGTTTGACCGCGTTGTGGCGGTCGAGCTGAAACTCCGTGATGCAAGCAGGGGTCTCGAACAGGCAAGTACGTATCGACTGTTCGCTGACGCGTCATACCTTGCGATGCCATCTCAACGTGTGACACCGGCATTGGTAGAGGCCGCACGACGACGACGGATAGGCCTGCTGTCCGTCACTGAGTCGGCGGTCGAGGAGGTGGTCTCCCCCGAGTCTGACCATGCCGCATCGCTGTCGAGGCGAAGGCTTGTGGCAGAGCAACTCCTGGACACCAACCGAACAGCACGCGCTGCCGGCTCTCCGATCTATCGCTCGGTCAGCGCTTGACGCCACGCGGCTAAGAAGGCGGGGACATTTCCTGCCTGTAGGGCGCTGTAGTGAGCCGCGGCGTCGGTGATCCATTCGAGCAGCATCGCCACTCGCTGACCCTCGGTAGCCGCGTCAAGCGCATCGGCCTGATCTTTCATCGCACGCACGTTGTGCTGATACAACAGCACACGCTGAGCTGACGAGATCTGAGAGAAGTCAGACGCCTGCTCGAGAAGCGCTTGACCCTCGGCTGACACGAGCTGGACCCGCGATTCATCTTCAGCAAGCATGAGCTCAAACGACGGACCGGGCACGAAGTTCAACAGTTGAGGAACATAGATCCGCGGAGCCCCTCGGCGCTTCTGAGATTTTGCCTCGGGGTGCGGTGCGGAGTTGAGGAGGTTAGCGGAAACACCCCCGCTCCATGCCATCGCGCCTAGGGCCAAGAGAAGCAGACCGCTCGAGCCGCGTTGAGCTGCGATCACTGGAACCTCGGCGTCTCGCATCACGGAAAAGAGATCCCTGAAGCCACGTATCGTCGCCAGGTCACTCAGCGGGGCGAACGCCTCTTGTGTCGTGTGAACAAGAAGGTAAAGAGCCCTCATCTCATGCGAGGTGAGCTCATTGAGTAGCTTGTCCCGCTCGGATGGCGTCGTTATCCACGACTGGTTGATCGATATACCAGTCCACACGTCAGGAATTGGCCCGGGCCGGCCGGCGACGATGCGTCGGAGAACCTCGGCGCACTCCAACGATTCGCGAATCCAGTTGAGTTCGGAGGGGCCGGCATAGAAATAGGGCGAGATCAGAATGTCTGGCGAGTTGCTGTCCATTTCACGCCAGACATCGGCACACCATGCTTCGCGCGCCGTTTGATCATCCCACGGCTTGAGCAGCGTGCCTTTGCCGTAGGCGAGACTCTGGTATCCCTTTGGTCGAACCGAACGAGGGCTTCGGCTGAAAGCAGTGTCCGGATCGATCGCGACCCGGCCCCCGCCCGCCCGCGCCGCGGCGAAGACCGACTTCATTGCCTTCGTGGCCTGAGCTCCCACGACAGTGACTGAAGGGTGGACCGACTCGAGAAACTCCTTGTCGCGCGCATAGCCGTTGTAGTACTTCACCACGGGAAAGAACTGGGACGAATGGGCGGCGGCGCTCTCACCTATTTCGAGCGCTGCGATCGCCCGCTCGAAATCCAGGATCAGCGCGCCGGGCTTTAGGTACCTCCGACTGGGCTGACGGGCCGTCATTCGGTCTACGACGTTCGCCAGTGCCTCTGGGACGTTGGATTGCCCCGATCGAAGGCTAGGTGCATCTTGCTGAGCGGGAGCCGCCCAGAGTTCGCGGACACTTCCAGCCCTGTAGGGCCGCGCGCCGGTCACCGTGAAATAGGCCAGAAGACCGATCACGAACTGGTCGCTTCGCCAGTCGCCATGACTCGGGCCCGACAGATCGACCTGCTCCGGACTCATCCAGCCTGGAGTTCCGGGCATCGGTAGAGCGGTAAGGGTTTCGTCGTCCACGTGCCGAGCCATGCCGAGGTCTACGATGACGGCCGATCCATCCTGCCTGACCATGATGTTGCGTGGCGAAAGATCACGATGGGCTACTCCGGCTTCCCATATTGTCGCCGCGCCATCGAGAACCGAATTGATTAGTCGCGCCGCTTCTAAGAGTGAGAAGGACTGTCCTGCGGTGATCAGATCCGCCAAGGAGTATCCGTCAACGAACTCCATCTCGATGTAGCCGTAAGCCACGCCATCGCGCATTACTCGACCGAAGTTGAGAAAGCGAACTACGTGCGGGTTCTCCACCCGTTTGAGGGCGTTAAGCTCGCGATCGAATCGATCCACGTCGCCGACCTCAGGATCGACAATCTTGACCGCGAAGACGCCAGCCGCCTGCGTCACCTTAAAGGTGCTCGCGAAGCCTCCGGTACCGAGGTGCTGAATGTCCACCGCGTCTGAATAGAGCTCATGCACAACGTTGTCGAGCTTCTGCCGGTCGGCGGGCATAGTCCTCCTCAGTCCCCGAAGTGAGTGATTTTCAGGCTAGTGCGAAGCGCCTTCCCTGGCCCCGATCCGTTTGGCACCAGTTATGGGCACGGGTCTGGGGTTCAGCGAATCCTGTGGACTTGCGCTCCCTCTGGATCGCGAAACGGACGGAATGTCGAATATGGACGACCTTAAGCACGCGATCGGGCTGATCGGGATGCGGGGGTGCACGCCGATGGCTTTCCCGCCGCCCCAGGCCGTCGGTGTGGACCTCACACTTGTCGAGGAGCAGGTGCACTGAAAAGCTGGTGCAGAGAGGTGGGCAACTTATTGAGTTTGCCCACATATTGCCCACAGACGAACGAGATCCAAAGAGACTCTATGTGATCATACGTGATCCAAATAGTTCTTCTGATCAGGAGGAATACGAGAAGGAGCCGGGATTCCGGGGTCTCGGAATAGAGTTCAAATCCCTCCGTCTCCGCCACTAAATATGCTGGTCAGAGCAGGTTTTTGCTCCTCGGGTTTCGCGAAAACCCCACAAAAGCCCCACGCCTCGGCCGGGGATCGCGTGCGAATACTGGGATGCAGCGGTATTCGAGCCCCCACAATTGAGCCCAGCCCTGGTCATCCCAAGCGCGCCAATGTCAGTCAGTGCATCACCGCACATTGACAGCGCGG
>JBQCCO010000230.1:0-6538 GCA_051962155.1 Leifsonia sp.
CCCCCCCGCGCTGTTTGGCCCCAGGGGGCGGTGGCCCCCGCGGCGTGGTCCCCCTGGGGGCGGGGCCGGGGGCCCCAGCCGGCCCCCCGGTACAGGTACTGCCAGGTGTCCTCGATCAGGTGCGCGTCCCGGCCGAGGAGCAGTGGGACGACGTGCTCGCTGAGGTAGGCGGCGACGGCGAGCTCACGCCCGTTCAGCGTGGCGTCGCCGAGGCCGACCACGCCGTCCTCCGTCGTGATGCGGAGGGTGACGAAGTTGCGTCCGGGGCTCGAGACGAGGACGTCGGCTGCGGTGATTCTCATGGGGTGGCTCCTGAGGCGAGGTGGCGGGGTGAAGACGAAGATGTGGGTGCGAGCGCCGCGATCCGGCGCGCCAGCGGGTCGACGAGCCCGGCGGTGCGGAGAGGGTCGGCGGGATCGGGAGCGAGCGCGCTGAGGACGAGGGATGCGCGCTCGGCTGCATCCCGGGCGTCGCGCAGCCGCTCGGCGAGAGCATCCGCGGCGGGATCGCGCCGCTCCGGCGTCGCCAGGTGGGCCGCCCATGCGGCCAGGACGCCGAGCTGCGCCTCTCCCGGACCCCGTCCGGCGGCGAGCCGCGAGCGCAGAGGATCGAGGATGCGCGGGCCGAGCTTCTGGGATCCGTCGGCGGCGACCTGCGCCAGGCGGTGCTCGATGCGCGCGTTCGCGAAGCGGTCCCGCAGCGCGGCGAGCGCCGCATCCACGGTCGGGGCGTCGAAGGGCAGCTCGGTGCGCTGCTCCGCCCAGAGACGTTCGAGCTCGTCGCGGACCGCCGCGTCGGCCATGGCGGCGGCAACCGTCGGAAGGCCGCGCAGGAGGCCGTGGTAGGCCAGCAGCGAGTGCCCGGCGTTGAGCAGCCAGAGCTTGCGGCGCTCGAACGGCTCGGCGTCGTCGACGAACCGGGCGCCGCCCGCCTCCCACGGGGGCCGGCCGGCAGGGAACGCCCCGGCCAGCACCCACTCCGTGAAGGGCTCGGTCACGACCGGTGCGGCATCGTCCCAGCCGACGGCCTGCCGGACGGCCGCGCGGTCCGCGTCGGTCGTTGCCGGCGTGATGCGGTCCACCATCGTGGAGACGAACGACACGTTCTCCTCGACCCAGGCGGTGAGGTCCGAACCGGGATCGGCGAGGGTGAGGACGGCATCCCGGAGGATCCGGCCGTTGTGCGGCAGGTTGTCGCAACTCACGACCGCGAGCGCACCCGCCCCCGCTGCGGAACGTGCGCGAAGACCGTCGAGGATGCGTGCCGGCGCGGCGGATCCGGGCCGGTAGCCGGCCTCGGTGATCGTCAGCGTCAGCACGGCCACCTCCGGGTCGGCGAGAGTGCCGCGCCAGGCGTCCGCATCGGCGCCGTCGTGCACCCGGCTGAGCGCGTCGATGGGAGTGAAGGCATCCGCAGCCGGGCCGCGTTCGACCAGGGTGTACACCGCATCCTGAGCGGCGAGCACGCGGGCGGCCTCAGGGCTGCGCCCCGTGAACGCGGCGATCCCCCACTCGCCGCCCGTCTCATTAGCCGCCTGGGTGTACCAGGCCTGGTGGGAGCGGTGGAAGGCGCCGAGGCCGAGATGTGCGACGCGGACGGGATGCCGGTGCCACCGAGGCGGACCGCTCACGATGCCGCCGCCCGCAGGCGCTCGGCGCCCGTTCGCTGCTCGGCGCCCGTTCGCTGCTCGGCACCCGTCCGCTGCTCGGCACCCGTCCGCTGCGCCACCGCCCGCAGATACGCGAGGTTATCCGCCGTCCGCTGCTCCAGCGGAAGCTCGGTCGAGAAGTCCTCGCAGGTCACCCAGCCGCCGTAGCCGAACTCGTGCAGCGCGCGGAAGTACGCCTCCACGTCCCCGGTCCCGGTGCGCAGCGGCGCCCACACGGACCGCCACCGCCCCGTGCCGTCCTCCTCCGGCTCGCCGGCGACCCAGGCGACGTTCTTCACGTGGATATGCGCGAGGTAGGGACCGAGCAGCTGGAGGGCGGAGAGCGTCCGCTCCTGACCCTCGATGACGAGGTTGCCGAGATCGTGGATGACGCCCACGTGCCGTGGATCGAGCCCCTCCAGCAGACGCCGGGCGGCCGAGGCGGAGGGCGTGATCGTCTCGTGGTGGAGCTCGACCAGCGCCTTCACCCCGAGCTCCTCGGCGCGAGCGGCCACCCGCTCGAGGTCGCGGCGGGCGGCGGCGAAGAGCTCCGGGTAGTCGCCCGTATCGGAGCGCGGCATCGTGACCCGCACCTGGCGGGCGCCGAGCTCCGCCGTCGCGGCGAGCATCCGGTCGGCGCCGTCGTGGTCGTCGCAGCGGGCGTACCCGCCGAGGCCCGAGAACTCCAGTCCCGACTCCCGCGTGATGCGGGCGATCTCGGGGAGGGCGTCCTCGAGGCCGGTCAGTGGCCAGGTGGCGCGGTTGCCCGCCCAGACTCCGGGCGTCTCCGTCTGCTGCTGGTCGGTGATCCGCCATTCGATGCCGTCCCAGCCCTGGGCGGCGAGGATGCGCGCCGCCTCCTCGGGCGTCCACTCCGGGGTGGATGCGGTGAAGACCGAGAACTTCATGCGGTCACCCCCGTCGTCACGATGACGTCGTCGAGCGAGCCGTCGAGCACGTCGTCGAGCTGGATGGGCCTCCCGAGCGTCGCGGAGAGATACACGGCCCGGACGACGGCGAGCGACAGGAACGCGTCGGCCACCGTCACGCCCGGTGCGCGACCGTCGCGGATCGCCGCGACGATGTCCTCGTACTGCCGCAGGTGCCCCTCCACGAAGTAGTCCGGCCCGCGGTCGCCGCCGCGCAGGTCGGCGGCCGGGACCAGGTCCGCGGCCCGGTTGCCGGGGGCTTCCGCCGTGCCGAAGTACTCGAGCTGGTCGTCGTCGATGATGGCCGACCCGCGGTCTCCATGGACCTGGAGCCGCACCGACAGCCCCGGGTACGCGGCCGTCGTCGCATGCACGACGGCGAGCGCACCGGACGCGAAGCGGACCGTCGCGACCGCGACATCCTCCACCTCGACCCGTTCGTGTGCGAGCAGCGCCGTGCGCGCATCCACCTCGACCGGCCGGCCGAGGAACCAGACCAGCAGGTCGACGGTGTGGACGCCCTGGTTCATGACGGCGCCGCCGCCGTCGAGCTCCCAGGTTCCGCGCCACTCCCCCGAGTCGTAGTACTCCTGACTGCGCCACCAGGCGACGGAAGCCACTCCGCTGGTCAGCCGGCCGAGCTCGCCCGAGTGGGCCGCACGCGCCACCACCTGCGATGCCGGGTCGAACCGGTGCTGGCTGATCACCGAGACGACACGTCCGTCCTGCTCGGCGCGCTGCGAGAACCGGAGGATCTCGCGGGCGCGGGGAAGGGACACGTCGAGCGGCTTCTCGATCACCACGTGGGTGCCGGCGGCGAGCGCCGCCTCGGCGAGCGCGACGTGCAGGCCGCTCGGCGTGCAGATCACGACGAGGTCGATGCCGCCCGCCGCGAGCGCGTCGGAGAGCCCGGCCGAGACGCGGGGCCGCGGCACGCCGCCGTCCGCCACGATCGTGTCGGCGAGCGCCTGGGCGGCCGCGGGCACCGCATCCACCAGGGCCACGATGGCGAGGTCCGGATGACGCAGGATCGCGCGGGCGTGGTTCAGCCCGATGATGCCGCAGCCGACGATGGCGACGCCCAGCGGGCCGGTCAGACCCGGGGTGTCAGTCGTACCTGGGGTGTTGGTCATGCGAGTTCGACTCCGATCCGGTCGGTCAGCCGGCGGAACGCCCGGGCGGCGACACCGAAGGCCGCCGGGCCCGAGAACCCGCCGAGGGCGTTCACATCCGTGAGGTGGGGCTCCAGAGAGGCGAAGCCGGTGTAGCCGTCATCACGCAGCGCGGTCAGGGTCTCGAGCACCTGCCCGTCGCCCTCCCCCGCCGGCGTCACCTCTCCAGTCGCGCTCCGGGCATCCTTCACCTGCAGGTACTCCAGGTGCGGCCGGAGCAGCGCGTAGCCGTCGTCGAAGGGATGCGCGACGCCGACCTGGACGAAGTTCGCGCTGTCCCAGGCGAGCCGCAGCGCCGGCGAGCCGACCGTCTCCACGATGTCGAGGCAGCGCTCGGGAGTGTCGCCGTAGATGTCCTTCTCGTTTTCGTGCAGGAGCACGACGCCGGCGAGCTCGGCCGCATCGGCCAGGGCCCGCATCCGGGCCATCACGTCGTCGCGGATGTCCTCCACGGCCACCCCTTCGCCGCGGAAGAAGGAGAACAGCCGGATGTAGCGGGTGCCCAGGCGCTCGGCCGCACGGATCGCCCGGCCCAGCCGCTCCACCTCGTGGTCGGCCGGGAGGGTCACATCCACCTTGCCGACCGGCGAGGCGATCGCGGAGACGGCCATCCCGCGCTCCTCGAAGACGGCGGCGAGCGCATCCAGCTGGTCCTCATCCAGGTCCACGATGTTCACGCCCCAGGCGCTCCGCACCTCGATGCAGCCGGCTCCGAGGGACTGCAGCACCGCGGCCTGCACCGCCGGGTCCGGGTCGATCTCGTCGCCGAACCCCGACAGCGTCCACGTCGTCGTCATCGTCTCTGCTTCCGTTCCCATCACTGTCGTCACTTAACTCCTCCACTCGACGTCAGTTGACTCCTCCGCTGGTCAGGCCGCCCACCAGGTACCGCTGGAAGACGAGGTACAGCACCACCACCGGCAGCGCGCAGATGAGGGATGCGGCCATCATCTGCCCGTAGAGCGGGACGGCGCCTCCCTCCTGCGTGGCTCCGAACACCTGCAGGGCGACCGCCGCCGTCCGCGAGTCGGGGTTCGTGAGCACCGACGCGAAGAGCACGTCGTTCCAGCCGAGCAGGAAGGCGAAGATCCCCGAGACGACGATGCCCGGCCACGACAGCGGCATGATGATGCGGGTCAGGATGCGCCACGAGGACGCGCCGTCGATGCGGGCCGCCTCCTCCAGCGCCTTCGGCAGCCCGCGCAGGTACGTCACCAACACCCAGGTCGAGAACGGCAGCGCGAACGTCAGGTAGGTGAGGAACACCGCCCAGCGCGTCCCGATGATCTGGATGCCGAGCAGGCTCGCCGTCGACGAGAACAGCACGAAGACGGGCAGCAGCATGAGCGTGCCGGGGATGGACTGCAGCCCGAGCAGCGCACGCAGGAAGGTCAGTCGTCCGCGGAACTCGTGCCGAACCAGCACGTACGCCGTGGCAAGCGCCACGAAGGCGCAGACGATCGCGACCGAGCCGGAGATGAGCACGCTGTTGGCGAGCCCCGTGCCGAGGTCGACCGTCGTCCAGACCTTCAGATAGTTGTCCAGGTGCAGTTCGGCGGGGAAGAACGCGCCGCCCGCGACCGAGACGTCCGAGTTCACCGACGCGAACAGCATGTAGAGCACCGGCCCGAGCACGATCACCAGCAGCACGACGATCACCACGACCAGCAGCGGCCGCGGGAGCAGGCGGTGCACGTCGGAGCTGATCGGACGGGTGCCCGAGGTCCGGGCGGCCGGGCGTCGCCCGGCGGTGCGCGAGGCTGTGGCGGTCATCGCTGCTCCTCCTCTCCGGAGTCGAGCTTCACGGCCCGCAGATACACGAACAGCGGGATCGCGATGAGCACCAGCGAGCAGATCGCCATGGCGGCGCTCAGCCCGAACCGGAAGCTCTGGAAGCTCGTGGTGTACGTGAGCACCGGCAGCACATCCACATCCTGCGGCGCCGGGATGCCGAACAGCACGAACGGCAGGGTGAAGGCGTTGATGTTGTGTAGGAACGCGATGATCAGCGCGAGCAGGATCGGCCCGCGCAGGTACGGCAGGATGACGTACCGCAGCTTGATCCACCAGGTCGCGCCGTCGATGGCGCACGCCTCGTGGACCTCGGGGTCGACGGACTGCAGGCCGGCGACGACCAGCAGGTAGAAGAACGGCCAGGAGGTCCAGATCTGCACGATGATCAGCGTCCAGTAGCTGAGCGGCCCGTTCAGCCAGAGGCCGGGATGGACGCCCAGGCCGCCGAGCATCCCGTCCACCACGCCGCCCGGCTGCAGCATCGTGCGCCACAGCGTCCCGACGACGAAGGCCGGGAGCACGTACGGGATGAGGAACAGCGAGCGCACCAGCGCCCGGCCGCGGAAGCGGTTCTGGGTGGCCAGTGCCGCCGCGACTCCCACCGGCAGGGTGATGACCGAGGCGATCGCGGCGAACGAGACGCTGATCCCGATCGAGCGCAGCAGCGGGGACGAGGTGACCGCTTCGACGTAGTTGCCGAGGGCGATGAACGGCGCCTGCAGCCAGCTCTGCAGGGTGTACTGGTCGAGGTCGAGCGTCGACATGACGACCGCCACGACCAGCGGCACCAGGATGATGACGACCATGAGGATGCCGCCGGGCAGCAGCATCCAGAGCGGTCGGTTGCGGGTGTCGAGCCTCCGGCGCCGGGCGGGCCGGCCCGGGGGGGGCCCCGGGGCGGGGCGACCCCCCCCGACCCCCCCCCCAGGGGGGCCCCCCCGCGCACCCCAAGAGGCATAGGGGCAAAACCCCGCTGTTCTTTTTTCTTTTTATTT
>JBQCCO010000231.1:0-4025 GCA_051962155.1 Leifsonia sp.
GCGATCGACCGTCCGGACGAGATGGCCCCGACCGCGCCCCGCGTGATCTCGGTCCAGATCCCGGTCGACAAGATCGGTGAGCTGATCGGCCCGAAGGGCAAGACGATCAACGGCATCCAGGATGAGACCGGCGCCGACATCTCCATCGAGGAGGACGGCACCGTCTACATCGGCGCCACCGACGGCGCGTCGGCCGAGGCGGCCCGCGCCCAGGTGAACGCGATCGCGAACCCCACCAACCCGGAGGTCGGCGAGCAGTTCCTCGGAACCGTCGTCAAGATCGCCGCGTTCGGTGCGTTCGTCTCGCTGCTGCCCGGCAAGGACGGCCTACTGCACATCTCCGAGGTCCGAAAGCTCGCCGGTGGCAAGCGCGTGGAGAACGTGGAGGATGTGCTCGGCGTCGGGCAGAAGGTCCTGGTCGAGATCACCAAGATCGACGACCGCGGAAAGCTGTCGCTCGCTCCGGTGATCGCCGACGAGGCGACGACCGACGCTCCGGCGGAGTCCGCTCCCGCCGAGCCCGCTCCCGCCGAGGCGTAACCCGCCCCGCCACGAAGGCCGTGCCGACTCCGTCGGCGCGGCCTTCGTGCGTCCCGCCCCTCCCCGCACCCGAGCCCCACCGTCGAGTACACAAAGCTTGCACGGGGTAAGCGCTTGCCGCGTGCAATCTTCGTGTACTCGACGCTGGGGCTCGGGGGTCAGGCGTCGCGGGTGAGGAGCGGGCGGAGGCGGTAGGGGATGAGCTCGCCCATGTCGAGGGACGTCTCGGCGCGGTCGACGCCGTCGGTCGACTGGATGATGCCGGTGATGCGGAAGAGATCCTCCGCATCGACGCAGACGACACGCAGCAGCAGGTCGGAGGGGCCGGAGAGGCCGTGCGCCTGCACGATCTCCGGGATGGCCGCGAGGCTGTCCACCACGGCAGCGAGACGCTGCTGCCGGACGTGGACGCTCACGAACGCGGCCAGCGGATACCCCGCGACCCGGGCCGAGATGCGCCGCTCGAACGACAGGAAGGCGCCGCTGCGCTCCAGCTCCGCCACCCGCGCCTGCACTGTGTTCCGGCTGAGGCCGAGGCGGTCGGCGAGCGAGACGTTGGTTGATCGGGGGTCGTCGGCGAGGGCGAGGAGGATGCGGCGGTCGGTCGTATCGAAGCTGCGCATAGTGTGAAAGCTAGCACCGTTCGCGCTCGCGAGATAGTGCATTCTGCACGGTCGACACGCCGATGGTTGTGCGCGCTGATCGCGCGGCGTAATCTGCCTCTAATTCCGGCAAGGAGGCCGGGAGCCGGTCAGGCACGCCACAAGCGGGCCGGCCGGGCGCGAGAGTGAAGGTTGCGTGAACCGTGACGATCGACAATCAGCCGGCCACCCGTCAGGGCGGCTCCCACATGGACCTCGGTCACCTCGACCAGTTCGGCCTCGGCGAGACAGCACTCGGCGAGTTCGCCTTGGTCCGTCTTCTGGATGAGAACGGCGTCCGCCACGAGGACGAGCGCTTCGACGCCTGGGTGTCCGACATCGGTCCCGATCAGCTCCTCGATCTCTACGAGGACATGCGCGTCATCCGTCGCATCGATTCCGAGGCGACCGCCCTGCAGCGCCAGGGCGAACTGGGCCTCTGGCCGCCGCTCCTCGGGCAGGAGGCCGCTCAGATCGGCTCCGGCCGGGCCCTCCGCTCCGACGACTTCGTCTTCTCCAGCTATCGCGAGCACGGCGTCGCCTACTGCCGCGGCGCCGGCCTCGTCGACCTCCTGCGCGTCTGGCGCGGCACGACGCAGAGCGGCTGGAACCCGTATTCGATCAACATGGCGACGCCGCAGGTCATCATCGGCGCGCAGACGCTGCACGCGACCGGGTATGCGCTCGGCATCCAGGCCGACGGGACGGACGCCGTCGCCGTGGCGTACTTCGGCGACGGCGCCACCAGCGAGGGGGACGTCAACGAGGCGCTCATCTTCGCAGCGACCTACGCCGCTCCGGTCATCTTCTTCTGCCAGAACAACCAGTACGCGATCTCGGAGCCGGTCTCGCTGCAGGCGCAGCGTCCCATCGCCGACCGTGCGCCGGGCTTCGGCGTGCCGAGCGTCCGCGTCGACGGCAACGATGTCCTCGCCGTGCTGGCGGTCACCCGCGCCGCTCTGGACCGTGCCCGCAGCGGAGGCGGCCCCACCTTCATCGAGGCGGTCACCTACCGGATGGGCCCGCACACGACGGCCGACGACCCGGCCCGCTACCGGGATGCGGCCGAGGTGGAGCAGTGGCGCGGCAAGGACCCGCTGACGCGTGTGGAGGCGTATCTGGATGCGCAGGGCGCGCTCACCGAGGAGCGCAAGGCCCGGATCGCCGGCAAGGCCGACTCGGTCGCGGCCGAGATGCGCGCAGGCATCACATCCCTCGTCGACCCCGACCCGCTGTCCGTCTTCGACAATGTGTACGCCGAGCCGCACACCGGTATCGCCCGTCAGCGCGACCACTACTCGCGCTACCTGCGCACGTTCGTGGGGAGCGACAGACGATGAGCTCTCTCACCATGGCGAAAGCCATCAATGCGGGCCTCCGTCGCGCGCTCGCGTCGGACGACCACGTCGTCCTCATGGGCGAGGACATCGGCACCCTCGGCGGAGTGTTCCGCGTCACGGACGGCCTGCAGACCGAGTTCGGCCCGCGCCGGGTGATGGATTCGCCGCTCGCCGAGTCCGGCATCCTCGGCACCGCAGTCGGCATGGCCTACCGCGGCTACCGGCCCGTGGTCGAGATCCAGTTCGACGGGTTCATCTATCCCGCCTTCGACCAGATCGTCAACCAGGTGGCGCGGATGCACTTCCGCACCGGAGGCGCGGTGCGGATGCCGATCGTCATCCGCGTGCCTTTCGCGGGCGGCATCGGCTCGGCCGAGCACCATTCCGACTCCCCGGAGGCCTACTTCGCGCACACGGCAGGACTGCGGGTGGTGAGCCCGTCGGATCCGCAGGACGCGTTCACGCTCATCCAGCAGGCCATCGCCTCGGACGACCCTGTGCTGTTCTTCGAGCCCAAACGCCGCTACCACGCGAAGGGCGAGGTGGATGAGGATGCGCCGCTGGCCGACGCCCGCCCGATGGGCACCGCACGGGTGCTGACCGAGGGCACGGACGTCACCCTGGTCACCTACGGCGGCCTCGTGCAGTTGGCGCAGGATGCTGCGGTGGCAGCCGGAGACGAGGGCGTCTCGGTCGAGGTGATCGATCTCCGTTCCCTGTCGCCGCTCGACGTCGACACCGTGGTGGGATCGGTGAAGCGGACCGGCCGCCTGGTCGTCACCCATGAGGCCGCGCTGTCCGGCGGCCTCGCGGCCGAGATCTCCGCCTCCATCACCGAACGGTGCTTTTATCACCTGGAGCACGCGCCGGTGCGCGTGACCGGGCACGACATCCCGTATCCGCCCGCCCGGCTCGAGTCCGCGCACCTGCCGGACCTGGACCGCATCCTGGACGGCATCGACCGCGCCATGGACAGGCCCAACTCGCTGACCGGGGTGGAGGACTGATGGCGGTCAAGCAGTTCGCCCTGCCGGATCTGGGCGAGGGCCTCACCGAGTCGGAGCTCGTCGCCTGGAAGGTCGCGGTGGGCGACACCGTGCACCTCAACCAGATCATCGCCGAGGTCGAGACCGCCAAGGCCCTCGTGGAGCTTCCGGCTCCGTACGAGGGCCGGGTATCGAAGCTGTTCGTCGAGCCGGGAGTGACGGTGGCGGTGGGGGAGCCGCTGGTCGCGTTCGAGGTGGATGCGGATGTGCCGCTCGAGGGCGCTCCTACGGTGCCTGCCGAGCCGGCCCAGGCGGGAGATGCGCCTGCCCAGGACGCGGATGCGTCGGGCCAGGATGCCTCGGCCCAGGCCCCGGCAGAACCGGCAGAGCCCGGCCAGGCCGCACCGGAAGGGCGCGAACCGACGCTGGTCGGGTACGGCGCACGGCCCGAGTCGCAGGCCCGTCCGGCGCGGAGGGCACGCCCGGGGCTGGCGCAGGAAGGACGGCAGCGGGCCGAC
>JBQCCO010000232.1:0-2935 GCA_051962155.1 Leifsonia sp.
CGAGGCCAAGGAGGGCGTCGAGGTCAAGGCCGAGAACCAGACCCTCGCCACGGTGACCCTGCAGAACTACTTCCGCCTCTACAAGAAGCTGTCCGGCATGACCGGTACGGCCGAGACCGAGGCCGCCGAGTTCATGAGCACGTACAAGCTCGGCGTGGTCCCCATCCCGACCAACAAGCCGATGCAGCGCAAGGACCAGTCCGACCTCGTCTACAAGAACGAGAAGTCCAAGTTCGACCAGGTCGTCGAAGACATCGTGAAGCGCCACGAGAAGGGCCAGCCGGTTCTCGTCGGAACGACCTCCGTCGAGAAGAGCGAGTACCTGTCGCGCCTGCTCGCCAAGAAGGGCGTGCGCCACGAGGTCCTGAACGCCAAGAACCACGCGCGCGAGGCGGCGATCGTCGCCCAGGCGGGCCGGCTCGGAGCCGTCACGGTCGCGACCAACATGGCCGGACGTGGAACCGACATCATGCTCGGAGGAAACTCCGAGTTCCTGGCCGTCGCCGAGATGAACGCGCGCGGGCTGTCGCCGATCGAGACGCCGGATGAGTACGAGGCCGCCTGGGAGGACGTCTTCGAGAACGTCAAGGCGCAGGTCGCCGAAGAGGCCGAGAAGGTCGTCGCCGCCGGTGGCCTGTACGTGCTCGGCACCGAGCGTCACGAGTCGCGCCGCATCGACAACCAGCTGCGCGGCCGCTCCGGCCGCCAGGGCGACCCCGGCGAGAGCCGGTTCTACCTGTCGCTGACAGACGACCTGATGCGCCTGTTCAACGCGGGCGCCGCCGAGAGCCTGATGGGCCGCAGCAGCGTCCCCGACGACATGGCCATCGAGTCCAAGGTGGTCAGCCGCGCGATCCGCAGCGCGCAGTCCCAGGTGGAGGCGCGCAACGCCGAGATCCGCAAGAACGTCCTCAAGTACGACGACGTCCTCAACCGGCAGCGCGAAGCGATCTACAGCGACCGCCGCCACGTCCTCGAGGGCGACGACCTGCACGAGCGCGTGCAGCAGTTCCTCACCGACGTGATCGACGACATCCTCGACCAGCACACCGGCGAGGGCAGCGGAGACGACTGGGACTTCGACGCCCTGTGGGTCGAGCTCAAGACCCTCTACCCGGTCGGGGTGACGATCGACGAGGTGATCGCGGAGGCCGGCAACAAGGGCAGGATCAACCGCGACTTCATGCGGCGCGAGATCCTCTCGGATGCCCGCATCGCCTACCAGAAGCGCGAGGAGTCCCTCGGCTCGCCCGCCATGCGGGAGCTCGAGCGCCGGGTCGTCCTCTCGGTGATCGACCGCCGCTGGCGCGACCACCTGTACGAGATGGACTACCTGAAGGACGGCATCGGCCTGCGCGCGATGGCGCAGCGCGATCCGCTGGTCGAGTACCAGCGCGAGGGCTACGCGATGTTCCAGCAGATGATGGGCGCCATCCGTGAGGAGACCATCGGCTTCCTGTTCAACCTGGAGGTGGAGGTCAACCAGGCGCCCGGCGAGGTGGAGTCCCCGGCCGTGGCCGCGAAGGGGCTGGCCCGCGGTGAGAGCGACAACCGGCTCAGCTACTCGGCGCCCGCGGAGCAGGGCGGCGTCGAGGTGCGCAACCAGCGCGGCCAGATCGAACAGGCCGCGACGGCACGCGCTCAGCGCGCGGCTCAGCAGGCCGCACCTGCCGCCGCTGCGCCTGCGCAGGCCGCGGCCCAGCGGGGTGCCTTCGGTCAGCGCGTGGAGTCCTCCGACGAGGAGGCTCCCGTGAACCGAGCCGAGCGCCGCGCCCAGGCCAAGAAGCGCTGACGCTCCACGACCTACGACGAATGGCGGTCCCTTCGGGGGCCGCCATTCGTCGCAGGTGGCCGGCGCTCCTCGAGCACCGGCCATCTGCGGGTTGCTGCGCTCCTCCCGGTAGCGGGCGTCTCAGAGGACGTTGATGGCCGTCGCCCGCCAGCGCGAACGGTGACGCTCCAACCGGATGGCCACTGCTCGGGACCGCGCCGGCTGGTGCACCATGACGACCGCTTCGATGACGTCCTCGGAGGGGAAGCCGAGCAGCGGGTCGCCGATCCGCATGCGGGGACGCAGGGTCTCCTCCGCCGCGGTCACACGGGCGCGGGCGACCAGCGTGGTGCGCCGCAGCAGGTGCACGTACACGCTGTCACTGACCCACCGGCCTATCTGGTCGAGCGGCCGGGCGCCCGCCAGGATCTCGATGACCGAGCGTGCCAGGTTGGAGCAGAGCATCGCCGGCGAAGGGTTCAGAAGCTCGGCCGTCGGCCGCACCTCGCGGGGCGGAGCGGCCTCCACCGGATGGAGCGCCCTCAGCGTGGCGGAGGTGGGACTGTGTGCGTTCGTGAACATGGTTCTCCTTCGTGCGAGTGACGCGGGCGGTCGATCGATCGGGTGCCCGTGCGCGGGTGTGGCGGCCGAAATGTGGTTCATCAATCTCCCTGAAGAGGCGTGTCGGTGGTCCGTGATGAAATAGAGCCGTGATATGTACGATGGATCACTCAAGCAGGTCAGGCCAACTCGGTCCAGGGCACAAACGCTCTGTGGATAACTCCCGTCATCGACACAGACCCCGCGTTTAGGATGGTGTGGTGTCCACGCTCAGTGATCTCGTCCATGCCCACGGCCGTTCGTCGGAGGACGACGTCGAGTGGCTGCACGGCCTCGTGGGCGACTGGCAGCTGCTCGCGGATCTGGCGTTCGCGGACATCGTGCTGTGGGTTCCGACGCTCGATGACGACTTCGTCGCCGTGGCGCACGCCCGGCCGTCTTCGGCGGCCACCCTCTTCTACCGCGACTTCGTCGGCCAGCACATCAAGCCGGAGTGGCGGCAGCAGGTGACGGATGCGTTCCGCTCGAAGCGGATCATCGACACCTCCGCCCCGGACTGGTACGAGGAGACGCCGACACGCGTCCGCGCGGTGCCGGTGATCC
>JBQCCO010000233.1:0-23902 GCA_051962155.1 Leifsonia sp.
CGATCTCTCCGCCGGAAGGCAAACAGAAGGAGAGCGAGTGGGAGCGATCGTGATGCGAATATTCATAGTCGATGAGTGCAACGGAGGGCTCGCCGCGCCAGCCGAGACGACGGGAGTTCCGTTCATCACGTTCGTCGGTGGCATGGCAGATAATCGAGTCGGGGAAAACGAGGTGATGCTGAATGGGCTCGGTCGAGTCATACGAAACAGCCGCCGGCAAGCGATACCGGGTTCAGTACCGTACGCCTGATCACCGAAACACGATGAAGCGCGGCTTCACAACTAAGCGTGCAGCCGAACTGTTCCTCGCGTCGATCGAGATTTCGAAGGTGAAGGGTGAGTGGATCGACCCGACCAAAGCTCGCACACCTGTTTCTGAGGTCGCAGAGGAGTGGTTCCGCGCCCAGGTGCAGGTGAAGCCGACTACACGATCGGGTTATCGCTTCCACCTCGACAAGTACGTCCTCCCCCGCTGGGGTGCAACACGGCTCGTCGACGTGCGGCATGGGGACGTCCAAGCCTGGATCGGAGACCTCTCAGAGGTCTTAGGGCCGTCGATGGTGCGACAAATTCATCTTGTGCTGGCGGGGGTTCTCAGGTACGCGATCCGCGATGGCCGACTAACGAACAATCCGTCGGACGGCATCCAGCTGCCGAGGCTCACCTCTCGTGAGCACGGCTACCTCACACACGGCCAAGTCCGTGCTCTTGCCGAAGAGTGCGGGGACCAGGGTGACGTCGTCCTGTTCCTCGCCTACACAGGCTTGCGCTGGGGAGAAATGGCAGGCCTCAGGATCAACCGTGTCGACTTCGTCCGCCGTCGGATCGACGTTGCGCGAGCAGTCTCCGAACCGCGTGGGGTGATTGTCTGGGGGACTCCAAAGAATCACGAGCGAAGGTCGGTGCCTTTCCCTGATCTGCTCACAAAGGCCCTCGATGCGAGATGCGCTGTTCGCGATGCAGAGGAGCCCGTGTTCACGGGGCCCGATGGAGGCGTTCTTCGCGCCGGCAACTATCGCAACCGAGTCTTCAATGCTGCCGTCCAACGGTGCATGGAGAAGGACGACACCTTTCCGCGGCTGACGCTTCATGACCTCAGGCACACTGCTGCATCTCTCGCGGTGTCGGCCGGGGCGAACGTCAAGTCGGTGCAACGGATGCTCGGACACGCCTCCGCTGCAATGACCCTCGACGTATACGCCGACCTCTTCGACGATGACCTTGATGACGTCGCGAACGCGCTCGATGCCCAAGCAGCGAAATCAGTTGTAGTCAAAATGTAGTCAAACACCACTTCGGCGGCCCTGGCGAGCCAACGAAAAACCCCCGGAATCCGCTTCGGACCGGGGGTTCTCTTTGGTGGCTCCGACCGGCATCGATCCGGTGACCTTTCGATTTTCAGTCGAACGCTCTACCAACTGAGCTACAGAGCCGTGCCGCCGAGGCGACGTGCCGCCGGAGCGGCTGGCGGCGGCGAACCGCTGCCATAGACGGAAGCCCTTCCGTGTGGAAGGGCTTCTCGCCGTGGCGACCCTGACGGGACTTGAACCCGCGACCTCCGCCGTGACAGGGCGGCACGCTAACCAACTGCGCTACAGGGCCTTAGTGTGTTGCTTTTGAATTGTAGTGGACGCCGTTGGACGTGACCCCAACGGGATTCGAACCCGTGCTACCGCCGTGAAAGGGCGGCGTCCTAGGCCGCTAAACGATGGGGCCGGATCGTCCCGAATTGCTTTCGCTCTCCGATGACCACCGACGCACAAGCATACGGAAGAGCTGCCGGGAATGCCAATCGGGTCCGGATCCCGGGCGGGTCGGGCATCGCGCAGGCAGGTTCGGTTCGCGCAACGCCCCGGGGAAATGCGCGACGGCCGGGATGCGTACGCATAGTGTGCGGGGAAGGCGATCCCCCCGATCGTCCGGTTCGCACGCCGCCCCGACGCAATTCTGGCCATCCCGAAGGGGTGCCCGGAAGGCACGTTGGTACAGTAAGCCCTGTTGACGAAGGGGCCCGTGTGACCAGCGTGACCTCTGTGGATGCGGAAGCGAGCGGGCCGAGAACATCATGAGACGTGATAAGAGCAGCCGAGCGGATCTCCCGACGACGCGGGTTGGTTCTCGGCGTCTGACTCTCCGCGGTGCCCTGGCGATCGCGGCGGTGGCCCTCGTGACGACGGTGGGCGCCGTGGCCGCTCCCGCCTACGCCGACAACTATCCGTCCTGGCAGGACGTCCAGAACGCGAAGGCCAACGAGGCCGCGGCCAGTGCGCAGGTGGACCGCATCAACGGCCTCATCGCCCAGGTCAAGCAGGAGGTCGCGGACACCCAGGCCGCAGCGGTGAAGCGCGGTCAGGAGCTGGAGGCCGCCCAGGCTGCCCTCGACGACGCGACGATCAAGGCCGCCGACCTGGAGTCCCAGGCGGCGGCCAGCAAGAAGAAGGCCGACGATGCGACCGCTCAGGCGGGCAGGCTGGCCGCTCAGCTGTATCGCACAGATGGCAGCAATCTGACCGCGAACCTGTTCCTGAGCGGTAACAACGCCACCTCGACCAGTCCCGACAAGCTCCTGGCGAATCTCGGCAGCATGTCGAAGCTCGTGGAGCAGTCCGACAAGGTCTACACCGAGGCGACGACCGCACAGAACACGGCGAAGGGGCTTTCCGCCCAGGCGGACGTCGCCAAGGCCGAGCGCGACCGCCTGCGGGTTGCTGCTGAAGCTGCGATGCAAGCAGCGATCCAGGCCGCGAAGGCGGCGCAGGACAAGCTCGCCGAGCAGCAGAAGCAGATCGTCGTGATGCAGGCGCAACTCGCCGCGCTCAAGGACAGCACCGCGAAGACGGTGGCCGGCTACGAGGCTGGCGTGGCCGCTGCTGCGGCGGCCGCCGCAGCTCGCGGCTCGGGCGGGCTCCCCGGCGGAACGGTCGGGCCTCAGGGCTGGGCGGTCCCGGCAACCGGGCCGATCACCGACGGCTTCGGACCTCGGCCGTCGCCAGGCGGCGGCATCGGCAGCACCTACCACCTGGGCATCGACATCGGCGCCTCGTGCAACTCGCCCATCTACGCGGCCCACGACGGCACGGTCATCTACGCCGGCCCGAACGGCAGCTACGGCAACTTCGTGCTCCTCGACAACGGCGGTGGTATCGACACCGGCTACGCCCACATCCGCGACGGCGGCATCATGGTCGGCATCGGCCAGCACGTCGGCGCGGGCCAGCCGATCGCGCACGTCGGGACGACCGGCGCCTCCACCGGGTGCCACCTCCATTTCGAGGTGCGCATCAACGGCGTCAAGATCGACGGCATTCCGTTCATGAGAGACAGGCAGGCTCCCCTTGGCTAACGAGAACGAGAAGACCCGCGTCCGCCCGGGCCTCGCCATCGGCGCGGGCGTCATGGGAGCGGTCACCGCATCCATCGGCATCGTCGCTCCTGCGCAGGCGGTCGACTACCCGTCGTGGAACGACGTGCAGCAGGCGAAGAACAATGTCGCCAACCAGCAGGCGATGATCGACAACATCACCACGCTCATCGGCAATCTGCAGTCGAACGTAGATGCTGCTCGCATCGCCTCCGAGAAAGCGGCTGAGGCGTACTTCCAGGCAAAGAACGCGCTCGCGGCCGCGTCGGCGAAGGCGGACGACCTCCAGAAGCAGGCCGGCGCCGCCGCCGAGAAGGCGAAGACCTCCAAGATGCGTGCGGGGCTCCTGGCGTCGCATCTCGCCAAGTCCGGCGGGGGAGATGTCACCACCGACCTCATGCTGAAGGGCGGCGGCTCCGGTTCCGCCGCCGACAAGCTGCTGTTCCAGCTCGGCACGATGAGCAAGCTGACGGAGCAGTCCAAGGCCGTGTACGACCAGGCGACCAAGGACAAGAACACGGCAGACGCGCTGACGGCGCAAGCGAAAGTCGCCAAGACCGAACGCGAGACCCTGTCGGCGGCGGCCGACAAGGCACTCAAGGCGGCCCAGGATGCGCAGGCGCAGGCGCAGGCGGCCCTCGCGACCCAGCAGCAGAAGTCCACCGAGCTCGTCGCCCAGCTCGCGACGCTCAAGAACACGTCGGCGCAGACCGAGGCCGCCTACCTCCAGGGTGAGCAGATCAAGGCGCAGCAGGAGGCGGCGCGCAAAGCCGCAGAAGCGGCGGCAGCGGCAGCCGCGGCGGCCGCGGCAGCGGCGGCACATCCCCCGGCATCCTCCGGCGGCTCCGCGCCGTCCGGCGGCGGAGGCGGGGGCGCCGCGCCCGCTGCTCCGAACGGCAACGTCGTCGACACGGCGCTCTCGTACGCGTACGCCCAGCTCGGCAAGCCGTACATCTTCGGCGGAGAGGGCCCGGTCGGCTATGACTGCTCGGGGCTCACGATGAAGTCGTACGCCTATGCCGGCGTCTACATCGGCTCGCACTCGGTGAACAACCAGTACTTCACGGCGGAGAACCGGGGCCAGCTGGTGCCCTACGGTGCGAAGCAGCCCGGAGACCTGATCTTCTGGGGCGATGCTCCCGGCGACTTCTACCACGTCGGCATCTACATCGGCAGCGGCCGCATGATCGCCGCGCCCACCGAGGGCGACGTGGTCAAGATCCAATACGTCTGGGGCTCTCCGTGGGGCATGGTCGCGCGCCCCAGCGCCTGACGCCGTCCTGATCGCCGGGAATCACCCCGGGATTCGTGACGAATGTCGCCCCCAGCAGCGCTGAGGGCGACATTCGTGACGAAACCGCGAGCACGCAGCCCGGGTCAGTGACCCTCGTCGGCCAGCTTCGCGATCGCCTTCTGGATGAGCCCCTCGGCTTCGGCGGCGTCGCCCCAGGCCTCGATGTTGACGAACTTGCCCGGCTCGAGGTCCTTGTAGCGGGCGAAGAAGTGCTCGATCTCCTTGCGGGTCTGCTCCGGGATGTCGTCGACGTCCTGGATGTGCAGCCAGCGCGGGTCCTTGTACTGGACGGCGATGATCTTGGCGTCTCCGCCCGCCTCGTCGCTCATGTTGAGCACCCCGACCGGGCGGACCTTGACACCGACGCCCGGGAACACCGGGTACTCGAGCAGGACGAGCACGTCCAGCGGGTCGCCGTCGTCGCCGAGGGTGTTCTCGAAGAAGCCGTAGTCGGTCGGGTACACGAAGCTCGTGAACAGGACGCGGTCGAGGTACACCCGACCGGTCTCGTGGTCCACCTCGTACTTGTTGCGGCTCCCCTTGGGGATCTCGATGACGACGTCGTATTCGGCCATGCCGGTGCTCCTTTGTGGTCGGGATTCCGCACTAACGTTACTAGGTGCCCCCTCACGGTTCCCCGCCCGAGCAGCGCCGTCCACGCCTCACCCCGCCGATTGCGGATGCGCGTCGCGCGGTCCGCACGGCGCTCGCCGCAGCCGCCGCGCTCCCGCCCGTGGACCCGCACGACCACCACGGTCCCGCGCGTCCCGCACCGCTCGCGCCGGGCGCCCTGGTCCTCGTCGGCTTGAGCGGGGGAGCGGACTCGCTCGCCCTGGCTGCCGCCACAGCCTTCGAGGCGCCGAGGAGCGGCTACCGCGCCGGGGCAGTGATCGTCGACCACGGCCTCCAATCGGGGTCCGACGCGGTCGCGAAGCGTGCCGCTGAACAGGCCGCCGGCCTCGGGCTCGACCCGGTCCTGGTGGAGCGCGTCCAGGTCGATCTGCACGGCGGTCCCGAGGCCGCCGCCCGCGCCGCCCGGCACGCCGCCTTCGACCGCGCACTCGCAGAGACCGGTGCCGAGCGCATCCTGCTCGCCCACACGCTGGACGACCAGGCCGAGACGGTGCTGCTCGGCCTCGCCCGCGGCTCCGGCCCGTCCAGCCTGCAGGGGATGCTGCCGGACACCGGCCGCCTGCTCCGCCCCTTCCTCGGCCTCCGCCGGGAGCAGACACGCGCGTTCTGCGCCGACAGCCGCCTCGGCCCCTGGGAGGACCCGCACAACGACGACCCCTCCTACACGCGCGTGCGCGCGCGATCCGTCGTCCTCCCGGTCCTGGAGCGCGAGCTCGGTCCCGGCGTCGCCGAGGCGCTCGCACGCACGGCCGAGCAGCTGCGCGAGGACGACGAAGCGCTCGACGGGCTCGCCCTCGAATGGGCGCAGGAACTGGTCAGCCAGACGGAGGACGGAGCGGTCGCACTGGACGTCCGCGGACTCGCAGCAGACCCCGCAGCGCTCCGCCAGCGCATCATCCGTCTCGTCGTCTCCGCCGAGTTCGGCGTCTCCCTGTCGCGCACCCACACGCTCGCCGTCGCGGCACTGATCACCGACTGGCACGGCCAGGGACCCGTCGATCTGCCAGGCGTTAGAGTTGTCAGGCAGAACGGGCTGCTCACGTTCCACCCCACCACGTAAGGACAGCGCCTCACCCATGGACCTCACGGACGCCCACGACGACCTGACCGAGATTCTGATCACCGAGGAGCAGATCCGCTCCCGCATCGCCGAGCTGGCCCGAGAGGTGGAGCGCGATTACGCGGGCACGGACGTGCTCCTGATCGGCGTGCTCAAGGGCGCCGTGATGGTGATGGCCGACCTGTCGCGCGAGCTGCGCATCCCCGTCACGATGGACTGGATGGCCGTCAGCTCCTACGGCAGCGGGACGCAGTCCAGCGGCGTCGTCCGCATCCTGAAGGACCTCGACACCGACCTCAGCGGCAGGACCGTGCTCATCGTCGAGGACATCATCGACTCGGGCCTGACGCTCTCGTGGCTGCTCTCGAATCTGCGCAGCCGGGGACCTGCGTCGATCGAGATCTTCACGCTGCTGCGGAAGCCGGAGGCGGCGCGCGTCGAGATCGACGTGAAGTACGTCGGGTTCGACATCCCGAATCAGTTCGTCGTCGGCTACGGCCTCGACTACGACGAGCGCTACCGGACTCTCCGCGGAGTGGGCATCCTGGCCCCCGCGGTCTACAGCTGAGGCCCACTGGGCGCGCGCAGACCGCCCAGAGCGAACACGCAGCCGACCCCCAGCGCCCAGGCGGTACTGTGGTCGCACCATGAACGTCAAGAAGATCTTCCGCGGCCCCATCCTGTACGTCGCGCTTGCGATCGTCCTCGTGTGGGTGGCCTCGAGCCTGATCACGATGTCCGGCTTCAAGAGCGTCACCACTCAGCAGGGCCTGGAGCTCCTCTCGCAAGACAAGGTGTCGACCGCGAAGATCGTCGACGGTGAGAACCGTGTCGACCTCACGCTGAAGGAGCCGGACGGCGCCCTCGGCAACCAGGTGCAGTTCTACTACGTGACGCCGCGCGGTCAGGATGTCGTCAAAGCGATCGACGACGCGAACCTTCCCAAGGGCTACGACGACGAGGTGCCGCAGCCGAACTGGTTCGTCAACATCCTCGGCTTCCTCATCCCGGCGCTGCTGATCGGCGTGTTCTTCTGGATCATGATCTCCGGCATGCAGGGCGGCGGCAACAAGGTCATGCAGTTCGGCAAGTCGCGGGCGAAGCTCGTCACGAAGGAGACGCCGAAGGTCACCTTCGACGACGTCGCCGGATCCGACGAGGCCATCGAGGAGCTGCAGGAGATCAAGGACTTCCTGAAGGAGCCGGCCAAGTTCCAGGCGGTCGGCGCCCGCATCCCCAAGGGCGTGCTGCTGTACGGCCCTCCGGGAACGGGCAAGACCCTGCTGGCCCGCGCCGTCGCGGGCGAGGCGGGCGTGCCGTTCTACTCCATCTCGGGTTCCGACTTCGTCGAGATGTTCGTCGGCGTCGGCGCGAGCCGCGTCCGCGACCTGTTCCAGCAGGCCAAGGAGAACTCGCCGGCCATCATCTTCATCGACGAGATCGACGCGGTGGGCCGTCACCGCGGCGCCGGCCTCGGCGGTGGCCACGACGAGCGCGAGCAGACGCTGAACCAGCTCCTCGTGGAGATGGACGGCTTCGACCCGAAGACCAACGTCATCCTGATCGCGGCGACCAACCGTCCGGACATCCTCGACCCGGCCCTGCTGCGTCCCGGCCGCTTCGACCGTCAGATCGGCGTGGATGCGCCCGACCTTCTCGGCCGCAAGAAGATCCTCGAGGTGCACGGCCGCGGCAAGCCGCTGGCGGCCTCCGTCGACCTCGAGGTGCTGGCCCGCAAGACGCCGGGCTTCACCGGAGCCGACCTGGCGAACGTCCTCAACGAGGCCGCGCTGCTCACCGCGCGCTCCAACGCGCAGCTGATCGACAACCGCGCGCTCGACGAGGCCGTGGACCGCGTGATCGCGGGCCCGCAGAAGCGCACCCGCGTGATGAAGGACCAGGAGAAGCTCATCACCGCGTACCACGAGGGCGGGCACGCCCTCGCCGCCGCGGCGATGCGCCACACCGACCCTGTGACGAAGATCACCATCCTGCCGCGCGGCCGCGCCCTCGGCTACACGATGGTGATGCCGCTCGAGGACAAGTACTCGATCACCCGGAACGAGCTGCTCGATCAGCTCGCGTACGCCATGGGCGGTCGCGTCGCTGAAGAGATCGTGTTCCACGACCCCACCACCGGCGCCTCGAAAGACATCGAGAAGGCGACGTCCATCGCCCGGAAGATGGTCACCGAGTACGGCATGAGCGCCGACATCGGCTCGGTCAAGCTCGGTCAGGCGAACGGCGAGATGTTCCTCGGCCGCGACATGGGCCACCAGCGCGACTATTCCGAGCGGATCGCCGAGCGCGTCGACGCCGAGGTGCGCGCGCTCATCGAGAAGGCGCACGACGAGGCGTGGGAGGTGCTGAACGACAACCGGGCCGTGCTCGACCGTCTGGCCGCATCCCTCCTCGAGCACGAGACGCTCGACCACAACCAGATCGCGGAGATCTTCGCCGACGTGAAGAAGCTGCCGGAGCGCCCGCAGTGGCTCTCCAGCGACAAGCGCCCGATCTCGGACCTGCCGCCTATCCCGTTCCCGAAGGCTCCGATCGATGCGGGCGCGGTGGATGGCGGAGTCGACTCCGAGCCGCCGGCCGCCAAGCCCAAGCGCTCGCCGGCGATCAAGCCGCGCCCGGCGACCGCCTAGAGCCGCCGCGGACATGACCGGTTTCGATCGTCCGCGCATCGAAGCGGCCATCGCCGAGATCCTCGCCGCCATCGGCGAAGATCCGTCGCGTCCGGGACTTCGGAGCACGCCCGCACGCGTGGCGGACGCCTACGCCGAGTTCTTCGCCGGCGTGGGCCACGACGCCGCGGACGACCTGGGCGATCCGGTTCCGCTGGAGGACGGGCGGACGGCCGAGACGGTACTGCTGCGCGACATCCAGTTCCGATCGGTCTGCGAGCACCACCTGCTGCCGTTCCTGGGCGTCGCGCATGTCGCTTATCTCCCGGGCGACAAGGTCATCGGGCTCGGCCGCATCCCTCAGGTGATCGAGACGCTCGCGGCACGCCCGCAGGTGCAGGAGCGCCTGACCGAGCAGATCGCGGACACGATCGAGCGCGGCGCCGACGCACGCGGAGTCCTCGTGGTGCTCGACGCGGCGCACACCTGCGTGACCACGCGCGGCGCCCGCCAGACCGGCAGCACCACCGTGACCGTCGCCGCGCGCGGCGCTTACACGGAGCCCGCCGCCCGAGCCGAACTGGTGGCTCTGATCGGACGTGGCGCCGAGTGACCCTCATCATGGGCGTCCTCAACGTGACGCCGGACTCGTTCAGCGATGGCGGACTCTGGCTGGAGCCGGATGCCGCGATCGAGCACGGCCTGGAGCTGGTGGCGCAGGGCGCCGACCTCGTCGACGTGGGCGGCGAGTCCACCCGGCCCGGCGCGCTGCGGGTCGATCCCGAGGAAGAGCGGAAGCGCGTCATCCCGGTCATCCGCGAGCTGGTCGCGCACGGTGTCATGGTCAGCGCCGACACACTCAATGCGTCCACGGCGCGCGCAGCGGTGGAGGCGGGCGCCGCCGTCATCAACGATGTCTCCGGCGGCCTGGCGGATGAGCGGATGCCGGAGGTCGTGCTCGAGACCGAAGCGCAGTACGTCGTGATGCACTGGCGCGGGCGCCTCGACGCGGCCGACTCCCGCGCCGTGTACCAGCACACCGTCCCCGAGGTGCGAGCAGAGCTGTCGGCGCGGGTCACCGAGCTGCTTCGGCGGGGCATCGACCCGGCCAAGCTGATCCTGGACCCGGGACTCGGCTTCTCCAAGAACGGGCGCCACAACTGGCAGGTGCTCGCCGGACTCCACGAGATCGAGACCCTCGGATACCCCGTGCTGATCGGGGCGTCGCGCAAGCGGTTCCTGGGCGCCCTGCTGCCGGAGGGCGCGCCCGCCGAGGACCGCGACGCGCCGACGGCGGTGATCTCGGCTCTCGCCGCCCAGGCGGGGGCGTGGGCGGTCCGCGTCCACGACGTGCCGTCGACCCGGATGGCCCTCGATGTCGTGCGGGCGTGGGAAGCTGGACGAGATGAGTAGCATCCACTCGCGACCGACCGACTCGATCGTTCTGACCGGCCTCCGCGTGCGGGCGAACCACGGCGTCTTCGACTTCGAGCGGGCCGACGGCCAGGACTTCGTCGTCGATGTGACGGCCTGGCTCGACCTGTCCGTGGCCGCTGCCGGCGACGACCTCGGCTCCACCGTCCACTACGGCGAGCTGGCGGAGGAGGTGTTGGCCGCGGTCGAGCGCGACCCGGTCGACCTCATCGAGACCGTCGCGGAGCGCGTGGCAGCGACCGTACTGGCGCATGAGCCCGTGGATGCGGTCGAGGTCACCGTCCACAAGCCGCAGGCCCCGATCACCGTGCCTTTCGGGGATGTCGCGGTGCGCATCGTGAGGAGCCGGGCGTGAGCGCCGCGCCGCTGGGCAAGCCGGTCCGGATGCGGGTCGGGGTGCCCGCCGTGCTCGCATTCGGGAGCAACCTCGGCGACCGCGCCGCCGCCATCCAGGGCGCCGTCGACGCGCTGGGGGAGGATGCGGGCATCGACGTCCAGGCGGTCTCGCGACTGTACGAGACGCCGGCGCTGAAGCCGGACGGCATCGACGATGCTGCGCCCGCCTACCTGAACGCTGTCGCGCTCGTCCGCACCCTGCTGGAGCCGCTCGCCCTGCTGGCGGCGGTGAACGCCGTGGAGGATCGGCTCGGCCGCGTTCGCGCGGAGCGCTGGGGCGACCGGACGATCGACATCGACATCGTGGACTACGACGGGCTCGTCTCCGACGACGATCCCCGCATCGTGCTGCCGCATCCACGCGCCCACGAGCGCGCGTTCGTCCTCGTCCCCTGGTTGGATGTGGATCCGGAGGCGCACCTCGCCGGGTTCGGTCCGGTGGCCGAACTGGCGGCGCGCGCCGGCGATCCCGTGCAGCTGTGGGAGGAACGCTCGTGAAGCGCACCCGTGCCAGCTCCCTGATCGGTCTCGGCGTCGCCGGGCTCGTCATCGGCTTCCTCGCGGAGCTGGCGGCCTCCTCGATGGGGGCGGCGGTGTTCATCCCGCCGCTCACGCTGCCGATCACGCTCGTAGCCGTCGCGATCGTCGTCGTCGCCTTTGCGATACCGATCCGCCGCGCCGTCCGGGGGCACACCATCCGCCGCATCGATCCGTTCCAGGCGACCCGGATCGTCGTCCTGGCCAAGGCCTGCGGACTGAGTGGTGGCCTGCTGACCGGGATGGGCGTCGGCGTCGTCTCGTATCTCCTGACGCGCGATGTGCTGCCCGCCGGCAACGCCATCCTCCTCGCCTCGCTGGCCACCGCCGGCGCTGTGATCCTGCTCGTGGCGGGTCTCGTGGCCGAGCTGTTCTGCACCTTGCCTCCCGGCGATGACGACGACCGTACGGAGAACGTGCATGCCCGATCGGATTGACCTGAACGTGGGCGAGTGGCGCCGGGTCTCGCCGAAATACGTGCTCGTCGTCATCGCCAGCACCGTGATCTCCGGGCTCGTGCTGTCGGCCGCCTCCCTGTTCCTGTGGCTGGTGGGTGGCTGGACTCTGGGCTGGCTGCTCTTGACCGTCGTGGTGGTGATCACCATCGTCGCGCTCATCATCGCCCCGCGCCGTGCGCGCTCGATCGGCTACCGGCTGCGCGACGACGACCTGCTGTTCCGGCGCGGGATCATGTTCCAGCGCTTCGTGTCCGTCCCCTACGGCCGGATGCAGCTGATCGACATCAACCGAGGGCCGGTCAGCCGGATGCTCGGGCTGGCCGATCTCAAGTTCGTCACGGCAGCAGCATCCACCGGGGTGATGGTGCCGGGGCTGCCGGAGCCGGACGCCGCCGAGCTGCGCGACCGGCTCGTCGAGCTGGCGGAGAGCAGGCGGGCGGGGCTGTGAGCGCGCCGGAGGGCCGGGCGCAGGCAGGCGCCGACGCGCCGCTGTCGCCGGCCCAACGGGCGGCCGAGCGCTACACGGACGGCGAGTGGCACCGGCTGCATCCCGCGACGCCGTTGCTGCGCGGCGGTATCGTCTTCATCGCCCTGTTCGGATTCGTGCTCTCCAATCTGCGGGAGCGGCTGATCGGCTTCTTCGTCGGCGCTCCCGACTACGGCGGCGACCCCCTGGACGCGATCTACAACCACGGCTGGGAGGGATGGGCGCTTCTCGGCGTCGCCGTGGTGCTGCTGCTCTGCTTCGGCGCGTTCTACCTCTCGTGGCGGATGCACACGTTCCGGATCACCGGCGATGCGGTGGAGGTGCGCAGCGGCATCCTCTTCCGGACCCAGCGCAAAGCCAGACTCGACCGCATCCAGGGCATCAACGTGGTGCGCCCGGTGCTGGCGCGGATCTTCGGGGCTGCGAAGCTCGACGTGTCCGTCGCCGGGCACGACGCGAACGTGCAGCTCGCGTACCTCGGCTCGTCGCTGGCGGACGGGCTCCGGGCGGACGTGCTGCGTCTCGCGTCGGGCGTGCAGGCGGCGGAGGCGGCCGAGGCCGCTGCCGCCGCCGGACCGGCCGGCGGTCGTGACGTCGGCGCTGCCGGGGCATCGCGTACGGGCGCGGTGACGGATCTCGTCGGCCGCCGGGTGAACGAGTTCCTCGCACCGGAGCTGGATCCGAACGCCGCTCCGCCTGCATCGGTGGTCAAGATCCCGCCGTTCCGTCTGCTGGGGTCCCTCCTCCTGAGCGGCTTCACCGTGTTCGTGCTGGTCGTCGTCGCCTTCCTGGTCTGGGGCGCCGCGAGCGGCGCGCTCTGGCTGCTGATCGTGGTGCTCCCGGGCCTCCTCGGCACCGCGAGCTTCTACCTCAACCGCTTCACCAAGTCCCTCCGTTACTCGATCGCGGGGACGCCGGACGGCGTCCGCGTCGGATTCGGCCTGCTGAGCACCAGCAACGAGACGCTGCCGCCCGGGCGCATCCATGCCGTCGAGGTGCTTCAGCCGCTGCTGTGGCGGCCGTTCGGATGGTGGCAGATCCGCATCGACACGGCCGGTCACTCGCGAGAGAAGGGCGCGGCGGGCCAGCCGAACACGACGATGCTGCCGGTCGGCGACGCGGCGGACGTCTCGCGCGTGCTCTCGCTGGTGCTGCCGGGCTTCGCGACGGATGAGCACCGCGAGCTGATCGAGACCGCGATGGTGTCCAGCGGCCGGGACACATTCACCGGCAGCCCGCGGCGGGCGGCCTGGATCCGGCCGCTGTCCTGGCAGCGCACGGGCTACCGGTTGGTAGGCGACGCGATCCTGCTGCGTCGCGGCGTCGTCTGGCGGAGCCTCGCGATCGTGCCGCTGGCGCGCCTGCAGAGCCTCGAGCTCTATCAAGGCCCACTGGATGCGGTGCTCGCGCTCGCGAAGGCGCGCTTCCACACGGTCTCCGGTCCCGTGCATCCCCGGCTGGCCGCGATCGACGCGCCGACCGGGGTGCGGCTGTTCGAGGCGGTGTCGTCGCGCGCAGTGGCTGCGGCCGTCGCGGACGCGAGTCACCGGTGGGGCCGCGCCGCTGCACCGACTGCCGCCGCACCGACCGCCGTCGCGCCGACCGCCGTCGCGCCGACTGACGTGCCTCGCCCGCCCCTGGCGGACGCCCGAACCGAGGAGGAATCCTGATGCAGCCGTCCGCCCGCCCGCCGTCGCAGCGCTCCGGCCGGCTGGGGCTCGGGATCGTCGGCGCGGGCCGGGTCGGTCCGATCCTCGGACTCGCGCTCGCCGGAGCCGGCCACGCGGTCGTCGGCGTCTCCGCCGTGTCCGAGACGAGCCGCGAACGGGCCGAGGGGATGCTGCCCGGAGTCCCCATCCTCGACGTCCCGACGGTGGTGGAGCGCAGCGAGCTGGTCATCCTGGCGGTGCCGGATGCGGAACTGCCCGCTCTGGTCGCGGGCCTTGCCGCCACCGGCACGTGGCAGCCGGGACAGATCGTCCTGCACACAGCGCCCGGGTACGGGATCGACGTGCTCCGTCCTGCGGCTGCCGCCGGCGCCATCCCGCTTGCTGTGCATCCAGCGCTGGAGTTCACGGGAACGAGCCTCGATCTCGCGCGCCTCGCCGAGAGCTACTTCGCCGTGACGGCTCCGGCGGCCGTCCTCCCGATCGCGCAGGCACTGGTCGTCGAGATGGGCGGCGAGCCGGTCGTCGTGGACGAGGCCGATCGCCCGGCCTATGCGGAGGCCATCGCGACAGCCACGGCGTTCTCGCGCTCGATCGTCGAGCAGTCGACGGGGTTGCTGAAGGGCATCGGGGTGGAGAACCCGGGATCCTTCCTCAGCTCGCTCATCCGCTCCACCGTGGACAACGCCCTCACCCGGGCTGGCGCGCCGACGCGGCTGGAGCTGGAGGACGTGATCGACGCGCTGCAGGACGAGACGCCGGGCGCCGGGCCGGACGGCGGCGGGCCGGGCGACCCCGGCGACGACGGGCGCGGCTGGTTCCTGCGCGGCGAGTAGCCTGGACGCGGCCGATTCCAGGGCCGAAGGGATGCGAATGCCAGAGATCATCACCACCATCGCCGCGTTGAGGGCACGCGTCGCCGAGGCGCGGCGAAAGGCCTGGCGGGAGGGCCCGGCGGATGCCCCGACCGGTCGCGTGGTGCTCGTGCCTACGATGGGCGCGCTTCACGAGGGCCACCTGCGCCTGGTGTCGCAGGCACGCGATCTGGGTGGTCTCGTCGTGGTGTCGATCTTCGTCAATCCGCTGCAGTTCGGGCCGGGGGAGGACCTCGACCGCTACCCGCGCACGCTCGACGCCGATGTCGCCGCGTTGGAGGGTCTCGCCGACGTCGTCTTCGCGCCGACGGCCGCGGAGATGTACCCGAAGGGGCCCTCCGAGACGCGGGTCACGGCCGGGGAATCGGGTACGCGCTTCGAGGGAGCCTCCCGTCCGGGACACTTCGACGGTGTCCTGACCGTGGTGTGCAAGCTCTTCAACATCGTGCAGCCGGATGTCGCCGTCTTCGGCCAGAAGGACGCGCAGCAGGCGCATGTGATCGGCCGGATGGTCGAGGACCTCGACCTGCCGGTGTCGATCGTCGTGGTGGATACGGTTCGCGAGCCGGACGGCCTCGCCCGTTCCAGCCGTAACCGCTACCTCGTCGCCGAGGATCGCACGGCGGCCGTGACGCTCTCGCAGGCGCTCGCCGCGGGCTCGGCGTCAGCCGGACACGGAGTCCCTGCGGCGCTCGAGGCCGCCCGGGCGCGCGTCGAGGCGGAGCCAGCGGTTAAGCTGGACTATCTCGCGATCGTCGACCCGGAAACCTTCCGCGAAGCGTCGCCTGATCACCACGGTCCCGCTCTGATGCTGATCGCCGCTCGGGTCGGCACCACCCGGCTGATCGACAACCAGCGCCTCACGACGTGACCGCGCACGCTGCACCGGCACCACGCCACCCCGTGGAGGCCACCCGAACGCCACCCCGAACGGAAAGACACCGATGACCGACGCGCAGACCACCGCGGCCGCACCCGGCGACGACCAGCTCAGCGACGACCAGCTGAGCGAGGACGAGGTCAGCGAGCAGAAGGCGGTCCGCCTCGGCAAGCGCGAGCGCCTGCTCGCGGAGGCCGAGAACGCCGGCGGCGGCGCCTATCCCGTGCAGGTTCCGGTCACCACGACCATCCCGGCCGTCCGCGCGAAGTGGGAGCACCTCCAGGCCGACGAGGGGTCCGGCGAGGTCGTCGGCATCGCCGGTCGCGTCGTGCACCTGCGCAACACCGGGAAGCTGTGCTTCGCCGTGCTGCAGGCGGGCGACGGCTCCCGCATCCAGGTGATGGTCTCGCTCGCCGAGGTGGGCGAGGAGTCGCTGAGCGCCTGGAAAGAGCTGGTCGACCTGGGCGACCACGTCTTCGTCTCCGGCGAGGTGGTCTCCAGCCGTCGCGGCGAGCTGTCGGTGATGGCCCGGGAGTGGACGATCGCGGCCAAGGCGCTGCTTCCGTTGCCGAACCTGCACAGCGAGCTGAGCGAGGAGACCCGCGTCCGCGCCCGGTACCTCGACCTCATCGCCCGCGATCAGGCACGCGCGACCGTGCTCGACCGCGCCAAGACCGTCGCCAGCCTGCGCCGGACGTTCGCTGAGCGCGACTTCGTCGAGGTCGAGACGCCGATGCTGCAGGTCATGCACGGTGGCGCCTACGCTCGTCCGTTCGTCACGCACTCGAACGCCTTCGACACCGACCTGTATCTGCGGATCGCACCGGAGCAGTACCTCAAGCGCGCAGTGGTCGGCGGCATCGACCGGGTGTTCGAGATCAACCGCAACTTCCGCAACGAAGGCGCCGACTCCACCCACTCGCCCGAGTTCGCCATGCTCGAGGCCTACCAGGCCTACGGCGACTACACCTCGATCGCCGACCTCACGCAGACACTCATCCAGGATGCGGCGGTCGCGGTCTCCGGTTCGCACGTCGTCACTTGGGCCGACGGCACCGAGTACGACCTCGGCGGCCAGTGGGACCGCATCCGGATGTACGACAGCCTGTCGGACGCGATCGGCGAGGAGATCACGCCCGAGACGCCGATCGAGCGCCTTCGCGAACTGGCGGCCGTCGCCGGCATCGAGATCGAGCATCCACTGCCCGGCAAGTACGTCGAGGAACTGTGGGAGCACCACGTCAAGACCGACCTCGTGCGTCCGACCTTCGTGATGGACTTCCCGGTCGACACCAGCCCGCTGGTGCGCGCCCACCGCTCGCGCGAAGGCGTCGTCGAGAAGTGGGACCTCTATACGCGCGGCTTCGAGCTCGCGACCGGCTACTCGGAGCTCGTCGACCCGGTCGTCCAGCGCGAGCGGTTCGTCGAGCAGGCCAAGCTCGCCGCGGCAGGCGACAACGAGGCCATGCGGCTGGACGAGGAGTTCCTGCGCGCCCTCGAGTTCGGCATGCCACCGACCGGCGGCATGGGGATGGGCATCGACCGTCTGCTGATGGCCCTCACCGGTCTCGGCATCCGCGAGACCATCCTGTTCCCGCTGGTGAAGTAGTGCCGCTGGGACCGGCGGGGGGCGGCGCCGCGTCGCCGGTGCACCCGGCGGGTTTCACAGGCAGCGGAGTTAGCATGGAGGCGTTATGAACGACGTCATCGGCGGTATCCTCTGGGCGCTCGCACCGACCGTACTGGTCGGCCTGCTGTTCTGGGCCATCATGCGCGCGATCGTGCGCGCCGACCGTGACGAGCGGAGGGCCTACACCCGCCTGGAGGCCGAGGAACGCGCCCGTCGAGGTCTCTCGCCCAAGTCCTGACCGCATGTCCAGACGCCGGAGCGCCGGTCCGCTACGGTAATGCCGGGGACGCACCCGCGTTCCGCTGCGGCAGGCGAGGGGATGCGTGCATGGACACGGGCTTCTGGCTCTCGTTCTCCATCGTCGTCGCCCTGCTCGTCGACTTCGTGATCCGCGTGCTCGCGATCATCATCGTCCCGCGCAACCGCAAGCCCACGTCGGCGACCGCCTGGCTGCTGGCGATCTTCCTCATCCCGTACTTCGGCATCCTGTTCTTCCTGCTCATCGGCAGCTACAAGCTCCCGAAGAGCCGGCGGAAGAAGCAGGACGAGATCAACCGCTTCATCATCGACAGCACCGAGGGAATGGAGCGCGTTCGCCGCGACCATCCGTGGCCGCCGTGGCTGGAGGGTGTGGTCGAGCTCAATCGCAAGCTCGGCGCGATGCCCCTGGTCGGCGGCAACCGGGCGTCCCTGAACGGCGACTACCAGGGGTCCCTCGATGCGATGGCGGAGGAGATCCGGGGCGCTCGCCGCTACGTCCATGTCGAGTTCTACATCCTCACACTGGATGCGACGACCGCTCCGCTCTTCGACGCCCTGGAGCAGGCGGTGCAGCGTGGCGTGACCGTTCGTGTGCTGCTGGACCACATCGCCTCCCTGCGCACCCCGGACTACCGGCGCACCATCAAGCGGCTCACGGCGATGGGCGCGAAGTGGCGCCTGATGCTGCCCATCCAGCCCTTCCGCGGGAGGTACCAGCGGCCCGACCTGCGCAACCACCGCAAGCTGCTCATCGTGGATGGGCGCGTCGCCTTCATGGGCTCGCAGAACATCATCGATCGCAGCTACAACAAGCGGGCGAACCGCCGGCGCGGCCTGAAGTGGAAGGAGCTGATCGTCCGGCTCGAGGGACCGATCGTCGCCGGCCTCAACGCCATCTTCATCACCGACTGGTACAGCGAGACCGACGAGCTGCTCCGTCGTGAGACCGAGCCGATCACCGATGAGATCGAGCCGGCGGACCTGGATGCGCAGGTCGTGCCGTCCGGGCCCGGATTCGCCGGTGAGAACAACCTCCGCCTCTTCCTCGCCCTGCTGTACTACGCGCAGACGCGCATCGTCATCACGTCGCCGTACTTCGTCCCCGACGAGTCGATGCTGATGGCGATCACCTCGGCCGTGCAGCGCGGGATCTCCGTCGACCTGTTCGTCTCGGAGATCGGCGACCAGGCCCTCGTCTACCACGCGCAGCGTTCCTACTACGAGGCCCTGCTGCGCGCCGGCGTGCGGATCTGGATGTACAAGGCGCCATACATCCTGCACGCCAAGCACTTCACGATCGACGACGACGTCGCCGTGATCGGTTCGAGCAACATGGACATGCGCTCCTTCCAGCTCAACATGGAGGTCTCGCTCATGGTGCGAGGACACTCCTTCGTCGAGGAGATGCGGAAGGTCGAGGACGTCTACCGGAAGGAGAGCCGCGAGCTCACCCTCGACGAATGGATGAAGCAGCCGCTGCGCTCGACCGTCCTCGACAACCTGGCCCGGTTGACCTCGGCCCTCCAGTAGCCGGTCCGTTCGCTCTCTTCGCAGGCTCTCGCCTTGCTATCCATAGTTTTATCGGTAACAATGAACGGAAATCTCATACTGTTATCGAGAACAGTTCGGCCTTCGGGGCAAGGAAGCACCTCCCGGCCGGTGAGTGACCCCAAAGGAGAGGTTATGAAGAGAGAGACCGCACGCCGGTCCATCGCCAGCGCCATCGTCGCGCTGGCCATCGTCGCAGCCACCGCCGTATCGGCGCAGGGTTACAGCCCCACGCCCGGCACCATCTATCAGTTGCCGTCGAACCAGGCCTGCCTGAAGGGCCGCGGCAATTGCGCGATCTATCCGAAGGCGGCACAGCTCACCAGCGGGCGGCTCGTCGCCTCGTTCGAGCTGTCCACCGTCCCGGCCTCGGGCAGCGCGGTCGGGCAGACCTTGCCGGTGTACAAGAGCGACGACGACGGCACGACGTGGCAACTGCTCTCGCAGGTGCAGGCGCCCGCCTACCTCTCGAGCGATCCGTCGGTCGCCAAGTACACGAGCGCCTGGACGAACCCGTACCTGTACGTGCTTCCGCAGCAGGTCGGTGCGCTCGCCGCGGGCACGCTGGTTCTGGCGGCCGTCGTCTCGGGCGACGACGAGTACTACCTGGAGCAGAAGGCGGCGAACCCCAACTGGACGCCGACCAACGACGGCGATCGCAAGGACATGGCGATCGCGCTCTACACGAGCACCGACAGCGGCGCATCATGGACCTTCCGGAACATCGTGACCGGCGGTAGCTGGCAGGGCGGAAGCGCCGGCGCGATCGGTGTCAACGTGTCTGCGGCCAACACCTACAAGCAGGTGGACCCGGTGTGGGAGCCGTACCTCATGGTCTACAACGGCCAGCTCGTCGCCTACTACTCGGATGAGAACGACTTCACGGGATACAACGCCACGACCGGTGTACCGACCGTCGACCCGAACAACGCGACCGCCACCGATTCCGATGGTCAGATCCTCGCCCACCGCACCTGGGACGGCACGAGCGCGAGCTGGAGCGGTCCCGTGGTCGACGTCTCCGGCACCACCGTCACCCTGGCGGGCGGGAAGACGGAGATCGGTGGAGGGCGGCCGGGCATGGCCAACGTCGTTCAGACCTCGGACGGCAAGTGGATGCTGACCTACGAGTACTGGGGTGGCGGCGACAACGTCCGCTACAAGGTCGCCAGCGACCCGCTCCACTTCTTCTCGGTCGGAGGCGCCGCAGGGACCGGCATCACCACTCTTCCTGTCACGACGGGAACCGGGGCGCTCGCCACCGGCGGAAGCCCCGTGCTGGTCCGTCTTCCGGACGGTCGGATCCTCTTCAATGCGGCAGGGAGCGGAAACGTCTGGATGAACGCCTCCGGGAGCAGCACGGCGTCCTGGACGGCGTATCAGACCACCATGCCTGGTGCCTACAGCCGAAACCTCACCTACGATGCCACCACCGGTCGCGTCGTGATCCTCGCCAACCAGGGGACCTCGACCATCATCAACGCTGACATCGACTTCGGCCATTCGACCGGCACCTACTACCAGATCGTGAACAAGCTCACCGGCCAGGTGATCGGGACGACGAACAACACGACCGACGCGAACATCGGCAACGCCGATTCTCCGGACGTTCGCCTGGAGGCGGCCGGCTCGGCAGCCAATCCCGACACCCAGCTCTGGCACATCACGACCAAGTCGGATGGCAATGTCACCCTCCTGAACAAGTCGGGCGGTCGCGCGGCGGAGATCTGGACGGGGAACGCAACCCAAGGTCAGCAGATCGGCCAATGGGTGGACAACACCGCGACCGGGTTGTTCACCATGGTCACGAAGAGCAACGGATACGTCTACTTCCAGAGTGTCCAGAACCGCTCGCTCTATCTGACCGGTTCGACCGCAGGAGCCAAGCTCAGCCTCCAGCCGTCGGACAACGGGGCCGGCTCACAGGACTGGCAGCTCGTCGCCAAGTAGCTGCGTCTGCGCGGCGGCGCCGGCCCGAATTCTGTGCCGGCGCCGCCGTGCCCTCGCCACGAGTCACGCGGCTTGCAGCTCGCTGACCTTCCGCACTTCGCACCAGCCGTCAGCCGCCCGGGCGAGGCGTTCGTCGGCGGTCACCAGCGGGAGGTCCAGCAGGTGAGCCAGCGCCACGTACATCGCGTCGTACGCGCTCAGGTTGTCTCGCCAGCGCCAGGCCTCCATCCACAGAGGTTCGTGTTCCATCCGCATGATCTCGAGGCGGTAGAACTCGAGCGTCACCTGCTCGAGCGCTGGGCCGTCCTCTGGGTGCTGGATCGCGCGGCGACGCATCGCGCTGAGGAATTCCGGATCGAGGAGGTGGGGCGCCACGAGGATGCTGTCAGCCAGTTCTCCGCCCTCCTCGAACGCCGTGATGGCGTCCGTCGTCAGAAGTTCGACCAGTGCGCTGCAGTCCATCACCGCCGCGATCATCGGCTGTCCCGATCTTCTCGAATGCCCTGCACGACCTCATCCATCGGGATGTCGAGACGAGGGCGATCGAACACGGCTGCGATCGCTTGGCCCTCGGCTTGCACCCGGTGCGCTGCCGTCACTTCGCGCCAGCGTTCTTCGATGCGCAGCTTCTCTGCGATACGGGTCAGCTCCCGTCGCAGATATTCGGAGTAGGACAACCCTTTGGCCGCCGCAGCCCCCTTGAGGCGGTCATTGACCGCCGGATCCAGATCTCGTACTTGCACGGTAACTCCCATATCGTCAGCTTAGCGTCGAGTGCATGAAAAACCTAGCGGTTTGCATGCATGGTGAATCCATTCTCCCGGTGCTCCACCGTCTCGGCGCGATACCGGAGGGAATCTGTGGAGAGATCGTCCAGATGGGCTGACTGTGCAGAACGAGTCCGTCCTGTTCTCAGGGGTTCACCACGTGCAGGTGCGGCCATGTCCTGAAAACAGGGCATGGCCGCACCGACTGCAGGGCACCTTCTGAGAGGTCAGGCGCGACCATTCCGGAGGCGGCGACGCAGCACCAGCAGGATCGTGGCGGCGAGCAGGAGCGCACCGGCGCCTGCGGTGATCGCCCAGGCTGAGGCCGGGCTCGAGGACGCAACGGCACCACCGGTGTTCACGAGCGCTGCGAAGGGGGTCGTCGCGGACACGGTGGTCGCGGGCGCCGGCGTGCTCGTCGACGAGGCCGGGAGCGTGGAGCCGGCCGGCGTGGTGGACGTCGTGGGCGTGGTGGGCGTGGTGGGCGTGGTGGGCGTGGTGGGCGTGGCCGGGTTCGTCGGCGTGCTCGGCGTGTCCGACCCCGTGCTCGGCTCGGTGGGCACCGTGCCACCCTGCGTGCAGGTGTCGATGTGCCCGGTGAAGGGGAAGTAGTGCTCCTCCGACCCGCCGAGCTCGGCCGAAGCGACGACCGCGGTGCCCTGCAGGTTGGCGCTGGTCTTCGTGTACTGGGCGTCGGGGGCGAGGATCGAGCCGTCGATGGAGTCGCCGCCCTGAGTGATCGAGGTCACGTCCGGGAGGTTGAACAGGATGCCGTGCGGGTCTCGCGCGCCGGCCATCGTCAGTGAGAGCGTGACAGGGGTGGACCCGGTCACATTCACGATGAGCGGGTTGTCCGGGCTCGGCGCCACGGAACCGCCGAAGGTGACGGAGGAGATGGACGACAGCTGGGCGGCCGTCAGGTTCCAGAAGTTCACTCCGGGAGTAAGGTTCACGTTCGCGCTTCCGTACGCGATCGCCGGGTCGATGATGTGGCCCGTGCCGCACCCGGCCGTTGCGGCGGCGGCGACCTGAGCGCTCGCCGCGACCGCCTTCGCCGGGGAGAAGGTCGACGCGAACATCCCAGGAGCGGCCACCGGCGACGTCTGCCGGTGGCTGGAAGCGATCGCCGGTGTGCTGCCGTAGCCGGCACCGGCGGCGACCACCTGCGTGTTGACCATGGCGTTGTTCTGGTCCACGTCCAGAGCGTCCGCATTGCTGAGGTCGCCGATCCGGATCGCGCCGCTGCTGTTGACGCGAAGCGTGCCGCTCGAGCCGGCGAAGTCCACGCGTCCCCCGGTCAGGAGGGCGGTCGGCGTCGCGGCGCTGAAGGAGACGTTGGTGCCCGTGAAGGTCAGCGTTCCCGCGGTGGCAACCGGGCCTTCGCTTTCGGCGTGGATGGTCGTGTCGCCGAACGAGACGACGTTCCAGTCGGTGTAATCGGCCAGTGGGTTCACGGTCGAGGAGGTGCTGGCGAGCGCCGGGGATGCGGCGATCAGGCCGCCTCCGAGCGTGAGAGCCAGGGCGGGCAGGGTGACGGCGGCCGCGCGGAGAGCGCGGCCCTTTCGGGTGGAGGCGTGCGCCATTGTTCGGGATTTCCTTCGAGTGGATGTCGGGCCTCCGCCTCGCGCGGCAACGCCGGGAGGCTGGGCCGGAAGGGGCTTCGGGTCCCGCTTCCGACAAAGAGACGGACAGACCGCCGATTTATGACGCGAGTTCTGGCAAATATTTCAGCCGCGAGGGCGGAGACGCACCGTCGGCAGCTCGGGCGCGGGCAGCGGCGCTCCGTCGTAGCCGGCGACCGTGCCGAATCGACCTGCCGGATCGGCGCCGGCGATCACCTCGCTCTGCCAGTTCGCACGCGACGCAACGATCTCGTCGTGACTGCGGCCGATGAAGTTCCACCACATGACGATCTGCTCACCGAGGGGCTCACCCCCGAGCAGCACCAGTCGTGCCGCGGACCCGGCGTGCACGGTGACGGACTCTCGCCCGGGACAGAGGTAGGCGAGGTGCGACACCGGCACGTCCGTCCCC
>JBQCCO010000234.1:0-7995 GCA_051962155.1 Leifsonia sp.
GCCACCCGGATGAAGATCGGAATCCCGCCCGAGGTTTCGAATAATATCGCAGAGCTGGCGCGGGTAGCCGCGCCGGCGCCGCTGTTCGCGGCGTTTCAGCTGATGACCGCTCTGCTCTTGCTTTCCGCTGCCAGTTCATCCTTCCAAGCCGGTCCCGGCCTCCTGAAGGCGCTGGCCGTGGAAGGTTCTGCCGGTGCCGGGAGGTCGGGCATCCTTCCTGCGGTGCTCGGCCGAACGAATCGCCATCACACGCCGTATTGGGGTGTGGTCGTGTTCATCGCGCTGGCGGGTGTCGTCACCGCCGTTGCGGGCGGTAACGACCAGGAGCTGGTGCTCTTCTACGCGGTCTCGGTCTTCCTGAGCTTTCTGGCGGGGCTGCTGGCGATGGCGCGCTTCTCATGGCGCGAGCGTCGCATCGGTTCTCTGGTGCTCAACATCGCCGGTGCGGTCGTGGTCGCATTCACCCTCGTGGCGAACCTCTCGCGCGGGACCCCCATCGTCAGCCTCGTCGCCGCCTTGGCGATCGCGGGTGGGTTGTTCGCCCGGTGGGTGCGCAACGGCCGTCCACCCGGTATCCGCAATGCCGCGGCGGAGGCGGAGGAGTCCGACACCTGATGGTCCAGGGAATGGCGCTCTCCGGCGTCTCCCGCACGTTCGCGGGCGGCGTGGGTGTCCACGGCGTCGATCTCGACATCGCCCCTGGGCAGGTCCATGCGCTCGTCGGACTGAACGGCGCAGGCAAGTCCACACTGATGAAGGTGCTCCTGGGCATGCTGCGACCCACGTCGGGAGCGGCCCGAATCGCGGGTGTCCCGGTGCGATCGGCGGGCGCCGGGGTGTGGTCGCGGGTCGGGCACCTCGTGGAAGGCCCCTTGGTGTACGGCGAGTTCACTGTCCGAGGCAACCTGGAGATGTCGGCGGCGCTGCATGGCGTGCCACGGCCCCGGCGTGCGGCACTGGTCGATCGGGGCGTCGTGGAATTCGGTCTCCAGCCCTACATGCATCGCCGCGCTCGGAGCCTCTCGTTCGGAAACAAGCAGCGGCTCGCGCTTGCGGCCGCGCTCCACCACGATCCCGACTTCGTCGTACTCGACGAGCCCACCACCGGCCTCGACCCGGCCGGGACCATCCTGCTGCGAGAACGGCTTCGACGCTGCGCAGGCGAAGGGGCAGCCATCCTCATCTCCAGCCACCACCTCGACGAGGTGTCCCGGGTCGCCGACCGCATCACGGTCATCAACGAGGGACGCCTGATCGGTCGGCTGGAACCGAGAGGCGCCGAACTCGAGCAAGCGTTCTTCGCACTCGTCCTCGCAGACGACGAGCGACGGCGAGCGGGCGAAGAAGCGGCATCATGAGCGGCGGCGCACTCCGGGCGGCCGTCGCGGTCGAACTCCGAAAGTCTGTTCGCGCCCGCGTTCCCCTCGTCGCCGCCGCATTGCTCGTGCTCGGTGTCGTCGCCATCAGCGCGTCGGCCATCGCTGCAGTGAGCGCCGGGCCGCCCGAGGTCCTGGCCAAGCTCGGCCCGGTCGTCGGCGGAGGCGGATGGGCCGGCTACGTGGATGCGGCACTCCAGGTGACCGGGGCCGCGGGTGCGGGAGCGTGCGGCATCCTCATCAGCTGGAGCTTCGGGAGGGAATTCGCGGAGGGCACCATCGCGGGACTGTTCGCGCTACCTGTGTCCAGGACCGCCGTGGCGGCGGCGAAACTTGTGGCCCTGTTCGTGTGGACGGCCTGCGTCACAGCCTCCCTCATCGCCGTACTCCTGACAGCCGGACTCCTCGTCGGGTTGGGCCCACCGACCGCGAGCGATGTCGGAGTCGTCGTCGGGCGCATCCCTGTGCTGCTGCTGGCGACCGCGGCGATGACAGTCCCGGCTGCCTGGGTGTCGACGATCACTCGGGGGCTGATGGGTGGGATCGCCACGACGGTCGTGCTCCTGGCGAGCGCTCAGGTGATCGTGTTCAGCGGCGGTGGCGCCTGGTTCCCGCCGTCGGCCCCGGCCCTCTGGGCTCTCGCACCGTCGCCGTCAACCCTCGTCACTCTGCTCTGGTCGCTCCTCTTCCCAGCCGTAGCGATCATCCTGACCGTGGTCTCCTGGCATCGCCTGCAACTGGACCGATGAGGTCAGCTGGCCGCAAGGCGACTCCATGACCGCTTATCCTCCGCCCCACATCCGCGTACCGTGTCGCGGAACAGAAGGATGCATCAGGACCGATGGAGGAGGACGTCATGGGCATCGAGGACAAGTTCGACGCGGCCGGTGACAAGCTCAAGGGCAAGGCCGACGAGGTCATCGGCAAGGCCACCGACGACGAGTCGCGCGTGATCAAGGGCAAGGCGGAGCAGGCGAAAGGAAGCGTCAAGGACACGGTCGCCGACGTGAAAGCCCACGTGAAGGACAGCGCGGACGAGGCGCGCGACCGCGCGGACGACAGGGACGTGCCGTACGACGACGCAGACCGAGGCAACCTGGAGTAGCGGCGTCCGGCGCTACCCACCGCCGCGGAACGCCGTCACTCCCGAGTCCGTGCCGATGAGCAGCAGCCCGAGGGCCGTGCTCGGGCTCGCGAAATGCGGCACGGACTCCCCGACCGGCTGCCGCTGAAGCAGCGCCCCGGTGGAGGCGTCGAACTGGCTGAGCGTGCCGTCCGGGTAATGCGCGGCCCAGACCGTTCCGCCGATGACGATGGGCGGGCCGTTCGCGCCCTCCAGCCGCGGACCCGCCTGATCGCTGCTGAGGTCCACGGTCTGGATGCCGCCGTCGCTGCACGGGACGAACAAGCGGTTCGCCGCCTGGTCGTAGGCGGGGCCACCGTCGGGGTCGCTGCCGCAGATTCCGTTGATGGTCGCGACCACCGACAGGTCGGACTGGCGGAGGACGAAGCCGACATCGGTCTTCCCGACGACGAACACCTGGCCGCCGGGCAGCAGCACGGGGTTCCCGGTGCCGAGGTCGTCGTCGGCGCCCGCGGTCGTGTCCTTGAAGACGGCGAGGGGCTTCAGGTCGCGTGAGAGCTTGACGACGCTCTCCGCGTACTGGACCGTGTCGGGTCCGCCCGACGGCGGGTCGGGGGTCGAGTTGCCGGTCGACACGTAGAGGTTCCCGGCGCCATCCACCGCCGGCGCGCCGCCGCCCTGCCAGATCGCGCCGCCCTGGCCGTCCGGGGCCGCCTCGAAGGAGACGAGGCCGGGTGCGCCGGTCTCATTCACGCCGACGACCCAGCCATGGTACGTGCCGCAGTCGCCGTAGTTTCCGCCGTACGAGACATAGACGCGGCCGTTCGCGACGGCGAGCGACGCGCGCTGAAGCAGGTGGACCGGGTCCTCGCCGCTGGGGAGGGGCGGATCGACCGGCTCGGTGAGCACGACCTGGCCGGTGGCGGGGTCGAATCCCTCCAGCTGGTGATGCATCGCTCCTCCACCGGTGCTCACCTCGCCGACGACGAAGACCGTTCCGCTGACCGGGTCCACGGCGGGCGTGCTGGTGACACCGAGGGGGTCGATGTTCCCGCAGCCGGCGACCGATCCGACGTCGGTCAGCGGCGACCCGAGAGAGGCCGACCAGACGATGGTCCCGGTGCCCGGGTCGAGCGCGACCACGCGGTTCGTCTCGGCGGCCGCGAACACGCGGCCGCCTGCGACCAGAGGCTGCCCGAAGACCGCGCCGCCGAGGTCCGCAGACCAGGCCCGCGTGAGGGATGCGAGCGACGCCCCGGCGACCACGGCCCCGGTGCGCGAGGGGTCGGCATGGTACGAGGACCAGGCCGTGATGCCCGGGACCGCGACGGCGACCGGGGTCGGAGGCGCGGACGGGGTCGGACGGGAAGGCGACGGCGCGGACGGCGCGCTCGGTGCACGAGAGGTCGTGGGCAGATGGGGCCCGGATCCCGAGCATCCAGCCAGGAGCAGACCCGCGAGCGCGACCGCTGCCAGGCGAGCCGGGATGCGACCACCGGACCCCCGCCTCGCGCGGTACATGGCGTCAGCGTACGCCGCAGGCCGGAACCGGACCACTCGGACCGGCCGCCAGCCTCCCCGTGGGCCAGCCTGACCACTTCGTCGATGACGTCGCGACAGCGAAGGAGATTCGAACCGGTACCGTTCGAATCTCCTTCACTACTGCCATTCGAAGGAGATTCGACACCCGATCTCCTTCGAGGGGAGCACCGAACCTGCCGAATCGACCGTTCGGCACCTCTCAGCGCTTCGGCGACCCGGGCGGCGGAGTGAAGAGGGTCTCGATCGTCTTGCCGAAGAGGTGGGAGATCCGGAAGGCCAGCGGGAGGGACGGGTCGTACTTGCCCGTTTCGAGTGCGACGACGGTCTGGCGCGATACCTCCAGGTGCTCGGCCAGCATCGCCTGGGTCCACCCCCGGGCCTCGCGTTCTGCGCGGATCAGGTTCTCCATCAGGCGCTCGGCGCGCCGACGACGAGGTTGGTGGCCTCCCAGGACACGATGCCGAGGACGGCGATGATCCAGCCTCCATTCGGCACGCCGAGGTTCGCGGAGCTGAGCGTTCCCAGGATGATGGCGCTGACCATCGAGACCGTGAATCCGACGACGAGGCCGGGGAAGAACAGCTAGCGCTGGTACTCGTCCAGCTGGCGCACCCGCCACAGGAGCGCGATCACCATCCACACGGCGGGGAGGATCGGGAGCACCGCCCAGAACCACCGCCACGGGCCGGGCGCCTGGCCCCAGTAGTGGAGCGCCACGTTGGTGAGCAGCAGCAGCGCGGCGCCGCTCCAGATCTGAGCACGGAAGACGCGTCGGCGACGCTGCTCTGCCGGGGAGTCGTCGTCGGTGTCAAGGTCGCTTGTCGTGGGTCTCAGCGTAAGGGCGAGCCCGCGCCTAGTCAAGGAGACTTGACACGAACTTGCTTTGCATCGCCGACTGTTCTTTAATCTGCGTATGGATGCAGATAAGGCGATATGCGGTCGCCTCCCGGACAGTCAGTTCGTCGAGCTCGCCGTCGAAGTGTTCGGGATGCTCGCGGACGCGACGCGCGTCCGGATCGTGCTCGCCCTGAAGGATGCGGGGGAGCTGTCGGTGAACCATCTGGCGGACATCCTCGACAAGCAGCCGTCCGCGGTGTCGCAGCATCTGGCCAAGCTCCGCCTGGCGCGCATCGTCTCCACGCGTCAGGACGGCCAGCGCGTGTTCTACAAACTCGAGAACGAGCACGCGAGCCGCCTGGTGACGGATGCGATCTTCCAGGCGGAGCACTCCCTCGGCGGGACCCCGCGGCACCACCATGCCGAGGCCGCTGCAACCGAGGAGGCCGCCTCATGAGTGGGACGCACATCCACCCGCACGACGACCACGGGCACGATCACGATCACGCGCACGACCACGATCACGCGCACGACGACCACGGTCACGGCCACTCGCACGACGACCATCCCCACGACCATCCCCACGACCACCCCCACCCGCACGGCGGCGTGAAGGGTTTCCTCTACGACCTCTTCGTCCCGCACACCCACGACGCCGCCGACTCGGTCGACGACGCTCTGGAGGCCAGTAAGGCGGGCGTCACCGCGGTGAAGGTCTCGATGTTCATCCTGCTCGGCACGACGCTCCTCCAGCTGGGCTTCGTGCTCTTCACCGGGTCCGTCGCGCTGCTGGCCGACACCATCCACAACTTCGCGGACGCTCTGACGGCCGTCCCGTTGTGGATCGCCTTCGTCCTCGGCCGGCGCCTCGCCAGCCGGCGCTACACCTTCGGGTATGGGCGGGCCGAGGATCTCGCCGGTCTGTTCATCATCTTCGTCGTGGCCCTGTCGGCGGTCATCGCCGGATGGGAGGCGATCGACCGGTTCGTGCATCCCCGTCCCGTGGAGAACGCGGGGTGGCTGATCGTCGCCGGTCTGATCGGTTTCGCCGGCAACGAGCTCGTCGCCATCTACCGCATCCGCGTCGGCCGGAAGATCGGCTCCGCAGCGCTGGTGGCCGACGGTGTGCACGCCCGCCTCGACGGCATCACCTCGCTGTCGGTCGTGCTGGGCGCCATCGGCGTCCTCCTCGGCTTCCCCCTCGCCGACCCGATCATCGGTCTGCTGATCGCGATCTCCATCCTCATCCTCCTGTGGGGCACGGTTAAAGCGGTGGGTGCACGCCTCATGGATGCGGTGGATCCGCAGCTGATCGAGCGCGTCGAGCGCGGCCTCGAGAGCGTCGACGGCGTCACGGGGGTCGTCGGCGTGAAGCTGCGCTGGGCCGGTCACCGCCTCCTCGGGTCGGCCATCGTCACCACCGACGCGGTGAGCCTCCACGACGCCGGCCATGTGGCCGAGCACGCGTCGGAACGGGTCCGCCGCGAGCTGCGCACCCTCGACGACTTCGTCGTCACCCCGGTCTCGCCGGACCACTGACCGCGCCGGCGACCCAGCCCACGAGTGCTGCCGGGTCACCCGCCGTTCTGCGCGTACGGCAACTGCCCGACCGTGTCGTTCGCGAGAGCGGCGCCGACCGCGGCCGTGCCCGCGGGGTCGACGTTGACGATCGACTGCCCATCCGACGACGTCCCGGTCCCGTCGGTCGGGAGGGTGAACGAGTGGATGCTGCTGGATCCGCTGAGCCGCATGCTGGCCGCGAGGGCGAGCATCGTCGGGAGGTCGAACTGCTGATCGACGCTGACGTACGAGCCGGCCGTGGATGCGAACGAGATCAGTGCGGCGGGGTTGGCCAGGACGGACCGGCTCATCAGCGTCGTGGCGAATCCGCGGAGCAGCGCCTGCTGGTCGGCGACGCGCTGGTAGTCCGCGGTCGGGAAGGCGTAACGCTCGCGGGAGTAGGCGAGGGCCTGGTCGCCGTCGAGATGGTTCATCCCCTTGACGAACGTGTAGTGCGGCGACTTGACGGTCGTGAAGGCGACGGGGCTGTCCACATCCACGCCGCCGAGCGCGTCGGTGATCTCTTTCAGCCCCCCGAAGTCGATGATGGCGACGTGGTCGATCCGGACGCCGAGCAGCTGTTCGACGGTCTGGATCGTCAGCGGGGTTCCGCCCCAGGCGAGGGCCGCGTTGATCTTGGCGGTGCCGTTGCCCGGGATGGGGACCCAGAGATCGCGCATGATCGAGATGACGTAGACGTTCTTCCGGTCGGCGTCGATGTGCACGAGCATCATCGTGTCCGATCGCTGATTCGTCACACCCGTCTGCCCGACCTTCGTCGGCGCGCCGCGGGAGTCGGAGCCGAGAAGCAGGATGTTCTCGGCACTGGTCGGGGCGGGAGCGGGCCGGGTGGTCGCGGGCGGGAACGCGTGCTGGATGCGCGTCACGTGCGAGTCGAACGTGGTGGCGACGCTTCCGGCGTAGAGGGCTCCGGTACCGACCAGCGCGGCGATCGTGAGGGCGGTGGCGGCGATCAGAGCGGTCACGGCCACAAGCCACGGACTGGTGTGCCGATGCGAGGGAGCATGCGCGATGTGCCAAGCCATTTCCGTGCCCCGCGTGGTGCCGGAGCCGATCACCCCCTCCATGAATCGCGTTAGATGAGAATTACTCACTTGAGCCGAGTGTACGTCCGCTTTTCCGTTCTATCCCCCTTAATGCGGACAAGTTTGTACCCCAGTTCGGGGGAGGACTGTGGACGCCGGCACACCGCAAAAACGGAGGACTTCCCGCACTGACGGGCGCGCTAACGCCTCCCTTTCCGGCGCTCGGGCGTCCCTCCGTCGATACTTCCTCCGTTTCCGACGCCCGCCCGACGCCCTTCGTCAGCGCACGGGATGCGCAGCTCGGGCCGCTCGGGCGGAAGGGCGCACGCGACCGCGCTCCGGAGCCGCGGCCTGCGGTCGGAAACGGAGGAGAACGCAGGCTTGGAGGCGGCCCGCAGCGGGAAACCCAGGAACGTTGACGCGGGTTCGGCCGAACCTCCTCCGATCGACGCCGGAACGCCGGACGGGGGCCGGGGGGGCCCCCCCCCCGGGGGAGACCCCGGGGCCCGGTGCGAACACCCCGACCCCCCCCCGGATCAGCGCCGCCCAG
>JBQCCO010000235.1:0-8177 GCA_051962155.1 Leifsonia sp.
CGACCGATGGAGGTCCCCATGCCAGAGCAGCCGATGCCAGAGCAGCCGATGCCAGAGCAGCCGATGCCTGCAGACCAGACGCCCGAGCAGCCGATGCCTGCAGACCAGACGCCCGAGCAGCCGTCGACGGCGGACCGCACGCCGGCCCACCGTCCCGGCGACACCATCCAGACCGCCGCCGAACTGCAGCTGGAGTGGGATGCCGACCCACGCTGGTCCGGCATCCGCCGCGACTACACGGCGGCCGACGTCGTGGCCCTCCGCGGCCCGGTCCGCGAGGAGCAGACGCTGGCCCGCCGCGGCGCCGAGCGGCTCTGGGAGCTCCTCCAGCGCGAAGGCACGCCGGACGACCCGCGCTGGGTCGCCGCCCTCGGGGCGCTGACCGGCAATCAGGCGGTGCAGCAGGTCCGCGCGGGACTGCAGGCGATCTACCTGTCCGGCTGGCAGGTGGCCGCCGACGCGAATCTCGCCGGGCAGACCTACCCCGACCAGAGCCTGTACCCGGTCAACTCGGTGCCCGCCGTGGTCCGCCGTATCAACAACGCGCTCCTGCGCGCGGGCCAGGTCGAGGGAACCGACGGCCCGGTGTCCGAGTGGATGGCGCCCATCGTCGCCGACGCCGAGGCCGGTTTCGGAGGTCCCCTCAACGCCTACGAGCTGATGCACGCGATGATCCAGGCGGGCGCCGCGGGGGTCCACTGGGAGGACCAGCTGGCGAGCGAGAAGAAGTGCGGGCACATGGGCGGCAAGGTCCTCATCCCGACCGGGCAGCACATCCGCACGCTCAACGCCGCACGCCTCGCCGCCGACGTCGCGGGGGTCCCGACGATCGTGATCGCCCGGACGGATGCGCTGGCCGCGACGCTGCTGACGAGCGACCACCACGAGCGTGACCGGCCGTTCCTCACCGGCACCCGGACCGCCGAGGGGTTCTACGAGGTCACGAACGGCATCGAGCCGGTCATCGCCCGTGGCCTCGCGTACGCGCCCTACGCCGACCTGCTCTGGGTGGAGTCCGCCGAACCGGACCTCGATCTCGCCCGCCGGTTCGCCGAAGCGGTGCACGCCGAGTTCCCCGGCAAGAAGCTCGCCTACAACTGCTCCCCGTCGTTCAACTGGCGCAGCCACCTCGACGACGAGACAATCGCCCGGTTCCAGCGGGAGCTCGCGGCGATGGGATACGCCTTCCAGTTCATCACGCTGGCCGGCTTCCACGCCCTCAACCACTCCATGTTCACGCTCGCCCGGGACTACGCCACCCGGCAGATGAGCGCCTACGTCGACCTGCAGGATGCGGAATTCGCCTCCGAGGCCGACGGCTACACCGCCACCCGCCACCAGCGGGAGGTCGGCACCGGCTACTTCGACCGCATCGCGACCGCGCTCAACCCCGACAGCGCAACGCTCGCCCTGGTCGGCTCCACCGAAGCACACCAGTTCTGACCCCAGCCCCAGCTGTTCCTGAAGGAGACACGCACATGATCGAGATCACCGGGCCGCGCATCGACGGCACCGACAACATCCTGACTCCGGAGGCGATCGCCTTCGTCGACCACCTGCACCAGGCCTTCGCCGGCCGGCGGCAGGAACTGCTGGCGGCACGCCAGCGGCACCGCGCGGACGCCGGGAACGGCCGCGACCCGCGATTCCTGAGCAGCACCGCCGCGATCCGGGACGACGACTCCTGGCGCGTCGCCGGAGCGGGCCCGGGCCTCGCGGACCGCCGCGTCGAGATCACCGGACCCACCGATCCCAAGATGGCGATCAACGCGCTCAACTCCGGCGCCCGCGTCTGGCTCGCCGACCTGGAGGACGCGACCAGCCCGACCTGGGAGAACATCGTCGGCGGCCAGCACACGTTGCACGACGCCGTCCGCGGACGCCTCGCCTTCACCAGCCCCGAGGGCAAGGAGTACCGGGTCACCACGCCGTTCGCCCACACGCCGACGATCGTGATGCGCCCGCGCGGCTGGCACCTGGTCGAGAAGCACCTCGCGTTCACCGACCGGGCCGGGCGCACATCGCCCGCCAGCGCCTCCCTCACCGACTTCGGCCTGTACTTCTGGCACAACGCGCAGGCCCTGGTGGATGCGGGACGCGGCCCCTACTTCTACCTGCCGAAGCTCGAGTCGCACCACGAGGCACGGCTGTGGAACGACATCTTCGTCTTCGCGCAGCAGCGCATCGGGATGCCCGTCGGCACCATCCGCGCGACCGTACTGATCGAGACGATCCCGGCGGCGTTCGAGATGGACGAGATCCTCTACGAACTGCGCGAGCACTGCGCGGGCCTCAACGCGGGACGCTGGGACTACATCTTCTCCATGATCAAGACGTTCCAGGGCCGCGGGCGCCGGTTCGCGTTCGGGGACCGCGACCGCATCACGATGACGGTCCCCTTCATGCGCGCCTACACCGAGCTGCTGGTCGCGACCTGCCATCGCCGGGGGGCGCACGCGATCGGAGGGATGAGCGCGTTCATCCCGAACCGCCGGGATGCCGAGGCCACGACGCGCGCGCTGGCGCGGGTCGCCGAGGACAAGCGTCGCGAGGCCGGGGACGGCTTCGACGGCACCTGGGTCGCGCATCCCGACCTCATCCCGACGGCGCTCGCCGAGTTCGACGCGGTCCTGGGGGAGCGGCCGCACCAGGTGTCGCGGCGGCGGGACGATGTGCGGGTCAGTGCGGACGACCTGCTCGCCGTGGGCGACGCCGACGCCACGGTGACGGATGCGGGAGTGCGGTCGAACGTCTCGGCCGCCCTCCGGTACATCGAGGCCTGGCTCCGCGGAACCGGCGCGGTCGCGATCGACGGGCTGATGGAGGATGCGGCGACCGCCGAGATCTCCCGCTCGCTGCTGCGGCAGTGGATCGACAACCGGATCGTCACGGCGGAGGGCACGCCGGTGTCGCACGAGACGGTCGCGCGCATCCTGGACGAGGAGCTCTCGCGGCTGGACGGCGAGGGCACCCGGTTCGCGGACGCCGCCGAGCTGCTGCGCGAGGTGGCACTGGGGGAGGAGTTCCCGACGTTCCTCACGATTCCCGCCTACGCGCGGTATCTGGTGGATGCGGGCACGCCGGACCTGGCGCTCGCCGGCTGACCGATCACGGATGGTGCTCGAGGTACTCCTCGAGCACCTTTCCGTGGTTCACCTCCGGGTCGCGAAGCCCGACCAGCAGCGTGATCACGGGATGCTGACGAGCGAGCATCCGCAGCTCGTCGACGGCCGGGTTCGTGTCGAGCTCGCTCTCGTAGCGAGCGCGGAACTCGTCGAAGGCCGCGTGCTCGCCGGACGGGTCCTGATGGAACCACCGGCGCAGCTCCGTGGAGGGCGCCACCTCCTTCAGCCACAGGTCGATGTCGGCGCGCTCCTTGCTGAGTCCCCTCGGCCAGAGCCGGTCGACGAGCACGCGGAACCCGTCCTCGGGTGCCGGCGGATCGTAGATGCGCTTCACTGTGAACACGATGCCCCTCTTTTCTCCGGCTCGCCGGTCGCTCACTCGCCGGCCAGTAGAGCGTCCGTCTCGGCTGCGCGCGGCGCGGTCGCCGGTCCGCGTCGCGAGACGGAGAGCGCCGCTGCCGCGTTCGCCCGCCGTGCGGCCTCGAGCGGCTGGAGGCCGCGGGTCAGCGCGGCGGCCAGAACGCCTCCGAACGCATCGCCCGCACCCGTCGTATCGACCGCCGTGACCGGGAACGCCGGCAGATGCGTCGGCGCGGGCTCCTCCGTGGCGACCCAGCATCCCGACGCTCCATCGCGCACCACGGCGACGCCGCCCGTGCGCAGCATCCCGCGCAATGCGCCGGCGGCCGGTGCGGGATGCGCATTGCTGCGGAGGATGCGGGCCTCACGCGCGTTCGTGCTGAGCACGTCAGTGCGGCGCAGCGTCGCCTCGAGCAAGTCGGTGTCGAGCGAGCCGACCAGCGGCGACGGGTCGAACACCACCTGGGTCTCACTCCGTAGCGTCGTGAGCCAGCCGGCAACGGCGGCGCCTGCGACGGGATGGGCGAGGCTGTACCCGGAGACGTACACGACATCGCTCGCCGTGGGTCGCACCGCATCCAGGTCGGCGCGGGTCAGCATCCCCTCGACGCCCGGCGCTGTGACGAACGTGCGCTCGGCGTCCGCGTCGACCAGGACCACGCAGTAGCCGTTGTCGGCGGACTCCAGGGGCGGGTTGGCGACGCCGATCCCCTCCCGCCAGAGCGCCTCGGCGACGACTTCGCCGAACGGTCCGCTGCCCGACCGGCCGGCGAAGACCACCTCCGCACCGTCGCGCGCGGCCGCCGCCATGACGTTGAAGCCGCCGCCCGCGGTCATCCCGGCCGACGAGGCCAGGACGTCGCCGCCGCGCTCGGGAAGCGCATCCACCTGCAGCAGCAGGTCGACCACGACCGTCCCGGTGAAGATCAGGCGTCCGTCAGCCATGTCGCGTCCTCAGCTGCAGCAGTCCGTCGACGAGCCGCTCGAAGTCGAGAGCGTTCACGCGGCGGACGGTGTCCAGGGCCGACCGCGGCCAGTCCGCCGCGCCGGTCGCGCCGAGCACCGCGCCGGCCATCGCGGCGATGGTGTCGGTGTCGCCGCCCAGACCCGCGGCACGGCAGAGCGTGTCCCACGCCGCATCCGGATCGGTGGCCTCGCCGCTCTCGACGGTCACGGCGACCAGCGCGAGTGCCGCCACCACCGACTCCTGGGCGGCGACGGAGGTGCCGATCACCTCCGCGAGCGCGTCGTCCTGCTCATCGGCGGAGAGGCCGAGGAGGAAGGGGACGGCCCACGCCAGCCGCTCGGCGATGTCGCCGCCCGCGACCCAGTGGCCGCGCCGACCGCCTTCGCGGGCCGCCGCGACCGCCAGCTCCAGAGCCTCCGGCGTGTCGGCGCCGTCGATCCCGGCGCTCACCGCGGCGCCCACGGCGGCGGCGCTCGCGATGCCGATCCCGGTGTTGTGCGTCAGCGTGCTCACGTGGGCCACCGCATCCACGAATTCGCCGAGGGGTTCCACGGGGACGGCGATCCCGACCGGGGCGATCCGCATGGCGGCGCCGTTCGTCGCGCCGAAGCGTCCGGCCTCCTCCGGCGGCATGCCGTCCTGCAGGCGCTGCAGCGCCGCGCGGGTGCTGGGACCGAGGAGGTCGAGCGAGCCCCGGGCCTCCATCGCCCGCTCCCAGGCGAGGAGTTCGGCGGCGAAGGCGGCCGGACGTACGGTGCCACCGCCGTCGATGAGCAGCCGCGCGAGCAGCACGGCCTGCTCGGTGTCGTCCGTCACGGAGCCGGCGGGCATGCCCGCGGCGATCTGCTGGTGCGGACCCGCCGCCACGAGGCCACCGATGCGGCCGTGGTCGGCGTGGATGCGGTCGCGCGACATCGACTGCGTCGGCATCCCGAGAGCGTCGCCCAGCGCCAGCCCGTGAAGGGCCGCGAGGGACCGGGCGCGTGCGCTGTCCCTCACAGTGCCGCCACCGCGCGGACCCGCGCGTCGGACGGTTCAGGGGTGCGGATGATGCTCACGGCTGCCTCCTTGCGTGCTGTCCCTCCCATTCTCGCGCGCTCCCGTTCCACGTGTCGCCCGCCTCCCGGTCGTCGCGCCCCGTGTCTCCGCCGCGCCGCGCTCGTCGCGCCGCCGTCGAGTCCGCAGAGACTGCACGCCCCCTCGGCGTGTCGCGTGCAATCTGTGCGGACTCGATGGTGGGTGCCGCTCAGTGCGCGAGTGCCGGAGCCTCGGAGGGGAGGTCGGCGGGCTTGCGCAGGAAGAAGGAGCCGGCGACGGCGAACAGGGAGATGATCGCGCCGGCCACGAAGGCGGCGCGGATCCCGCCGGCCTGCGCCGCATCCACCCCTGCACCGCCGGCCGCGAGCCCGGTGGCCTGCAGAGTGAGGACCGCGACGAGGAGAGCCGTGCCGGCCGCCCCGCCGACCTGCTGGATCGTGCCGAGGATGGCGCTGCCGTGCGAGTAGAGGTGCGGTGGCACGGCTCCGAGCCCGGCTGTGAACAGCGGGGTGAACATCATCGAGAGCCCTAGGCTCATCACGACGTGCGCCGCGATGACGAGTCCGACCGGCGTGTGCTCGGTGAGCATGGTCAGCGACCACAGCACGAGGCTGACCAGGATCGACCCGGGAACGACGAGCACGCGCGGATCGTAGCGATCGTACAGACGCCCGACGAATGGCGCCGCGAGCCCCATGATGAGTCCGCCCGGGAGCAGGATGAGGCCGGTGGACAGCGTATCGAGGTGCAGCACGTGCTGGAGGTAGAGCGGAAGCACGATGATGACGCCGAACATGGATGCCGTGGTGATCGACATCAGGGCGATCGACACCGTGAAGATCGGGTAGCGGAAGGTACGCAGGTCGAGCAGGGCGCGGTCCCGTCGCTGCAGGAGCAGCTGCCGCGTGATGAAGGCAGCGAGACCGACCACGCCGACCACCAGCGAGCCCCAGAGCATGAACGGGCTTGCGGACGCCGGTCCGGACTCGCCGGAGAGGGTCAGCCCGTAGACCAGCCCTCCGAACCCGAACGCCGACAGAATCACCGAGATCACGTCGATCCGCACCTTCTGCGGCTCGGTCACGTTCTCGACGAACCGCATGCCGACCAGCAGCATCACCAGGGCGATCGGCAGCACGATCAGGAAGATCCACCGCCACGCCAGGAAGTTGAGGATGAGGCCGGAGATCGTCGGTCCGATCGCCGGAGCGACCGAGATGACGATCGAGACGTTGCCCATCGTCCGGCCGCGCATCGCCGGGGGCACCAGCGTCATCAGCGTGGTCATGAGCAGCGGGATCATGATGGCGGTGCCGCTTGCCTGGATCACGCGCGCGGCCACGAGCACCGGGAACCCGGGCGCGAGCGCCGCGGCCAGGGTGCCGAGAGAGAACAGCGAAATGGCGGCGATGAACATCTGCCGGGTCGTGTATCGCTGCAGCAGGAAGCCGGTGATCGGGATGACCACCGCCATCGTCAGCATGAAGGCCGTCGAGAGCCACTGCGCGGCAAGCGCATCGATGTGCAGGTCGTCCATCAGCCGGGGGATGGCGACCGCCATGATCGTCTCGTTGAGGATCACCACGAACGTGGCCACCAGGAGCAGCCAGATCACCCGCTGGTCGCGCGGCGAGATGCGTGGTGCGGGGTCGGCGGGCAGCGGGAGGGCGCCGGCATCGATCGAAGGCGCAGGTGAGGTCTTCTCAGTCACCGGTACACCGTATCGACCAGCACCGACATCGCGAGTGTCGTTCTCGTGAACTGTGGAGAAGTTCGCTCTGCGCAGAACAGGGGAATAAATGTCCATCCACACATGTGCAACTCGGAGGTTGCAATCAACCGACGAGATGTGCAACCCTAGAGTTGCACGCCGAAGAGTTCGGCACATCCACGAGGAGGCACCATGACCGAGAATCCCGCATCCGTGGTCGACGCAGACGCGTTCACCGTCACCCGGACCGTCCGCATCCAGGCGCCGGTCGATAAAGTCTGGTCCGCCGTGACCAAGCCGGAGCACATCTCGCAGTGGTTCGGCCGCATCGAGCTCGACGGCTCCGGTCCGGGCGCGCGAGGCACCATCTTCTTCGAAGGCTACCCACCGACCCCGGTCATCGTCGAGCACGTGGATGCGCCGCGCAGCGTCTCGTACCGCTGGGGCCAGGAGGACATCTCCACCGTCTTCACCTTCACGCTCGCCGCCCTCGCGGACGGAACGCAGCTCACCGTCGAGGAATCCGGGTTCGAGCGGTCGGCTGCGCCCGCCGAGGAGATGGCCGACCACGCGGGAGGCTGGGTCTCCGAGCTCGACGAGCTCGTCGTGTTCGCGGAGCGCTCGGAATGACGGAGACGCTCGTCTCCGTCTTCGCTGCGCTCGGGGACGAGACCCGGTGGAGCGTGCTGGAGGCGCTGGGTGAGGGGGACGCCTCCGCGTCCGCCCTCGCCGAGCGCCTCCCGGTGAGCCGTCAAGCCATCGCCAAGCATCTCGCGGTCCTCGAGGCGGTCGGCGTGGTCGAACCGGTGCGGGTCGGCAGGGAGGTGCGCTACCGCGTCCTCGGCGCGCAGCTGAATGCGACCGCGCGCCGGCTCGAGAGCAGCGGCGCGAAGTGGGATCGTCGCCTCGCCGCGATCAAGGAGATCGCCGAGACGCTCTGACCTGCGACCGGGAGGGGCGGCCGCCGTACGCCGGC
>JBQCCO010000236.1:0-21122 GCA_051962155.1 Leifsonia sp.
GTGTCCGCTGCATAGCCTCCACGTCGAGGTCGTCGACGCCGCGCAGCGACGTCCCCAGGATGCCCGCGTTGTTGACCAGCACATCCAGAGCGGGCAGGGAGACGATCGCCGCATCCACGCTGCTCTGGTCCGTGACATCGAGGGCGAGCGGGATCGCCCCGAGGTGGCGGGCGGCGTCACCGCCGGCGGGGTCGCGCATCCCTGCGTAGACGGTGTGGCCCGCGTCGAGGAGTCGCCGGGCGGTTTCGAGGCCGAGGCCGCGGTTGGCCCCGGTGATGAGTGTCGTGGTCATGGGAACGAGTCTGCGCGGACTGCGGGCGGAGACCCAGGCAGCGCTCGACGGGGGTACCGGGAGTACCAGGATGCAGGCCGCGGACGGACGTACGATGTGCGCTATGGGTGAGTTCGCGGCGGTGCTGCGGTCGTGGCGCGACCGGGTGGACCCGGCCGAGGTGGGACTCCCCGCCGGCCCTGGCCGTCGTGCGCCGGGGCTCCGCCGCGAAGAACTGGCCGCGCTGTCGGGCGTGAGCGTCGACTATATCGTGCGGCTCGAGCAGGGCCGGGCGGGCAATCCATCCCCGCAACTGCTCGGAGCGCTGGCGCGCGCGCTGCGGCTCTCCCGTGCGGAACGGGACCACCTGTTCCGCGTGGCCGGCGCCCTGCCGGACCCCGACGGCACCATGCCCCGGCACATCACACCCGGCGTTCAGCGCATCCTCGACCGGATCGGGGATGTGCCGCTCGCCGTGTTCACCGCGTCGTGGGACTTCCTCCGCTGGAACCCGCTGTGGGCGGCCCTGATCAGGGACCCCGCCGAAGTGACCGGCATCGAGCGCAACCTGGTCTGGCGTCACTTCATGCGCGGGCACGACGGCGTCGAGTACGACGAGGTCCACGAGGAGGAGTTCGGGAGCGACCTCGTCGCGGACCTCCGCCAAGCCCACGGCCGGTACCCGGGCGATCGCGAACTCGGCCGCCTCATCGCACGGCTGCGGGCCGAATCCGCTGAGTTCGAGCGCCGCTGGGCGACGGCGCGCGTCGCCACACACCGAGCGAGCCGCAAGACGATGACGCGAACGGTGGCCGGGCCCATCACGATCGACTGCGATGTCCTGACCGTCCCCGACGGCGACCTCCGCATCGTCGTCTACACCGCCGTCCCCGGCAGCGAGGACGCCGCCAAACTCGACCTGCTCCGCGTCGCCGGCCTCGAGCACTTCCCCGCTCCCACGACCAACGCTCCCTGAACGGGCCCGGGAGTGGCGGGCAGGGTCAGGTGTGGCGGAGGAGGGCGACCCCCTGCGTGGGCAGGCGGAGGGGGGACGCGGTCGCCCCGGTGAGGAGGTCCGTGCCCGGGAGGTCGAGCGTGACCGTCTCGTCGGAGTGGTTGATCGCGACGAGCACGTCTCCACGCCGCACCAGCTCCACCCCCGGGAACTGCGGGAGGCGGTGGACGCCGGCCGAGGTGAGGACGCCCTCCAGCAGCACGCCGAGCGAGTCCTCGCCGAGCCGGGTGGCGACGTACCAGGCGTCGCCCGACCCCCGGACGTGACGCGTGATCGCTGGATGCCCGTCCAGCACGCCGCCGTCGAAGACGGCCTCGACGTCCGCCGACGCCGCGACGACGTACTCGGCCCAGAGGGACGCGGATCCATCGCCGCCGACCACATCCCCGCGCACGCGCAATGCCGGCGGCTCCCCGCCACCGCTCGCGCCGAGGTCCGCAGCCGCAGGCGGCGCGAACTCCTCGACCCGCACGCCGAGCGTCTCCTGGAGCACGCCGAGGTAGCCGCCCGTCCGCGCGTGGAGGTTCTTGTCGAGGATGCCCGTGAGGTAGCCGACGACGAGGGTGCCTCCGTCCGCGGCGAACGCATCCAGCACCGACAGCTGCTCATCGCTCGCGACGAACAGCGACGGCACCACCACGACCCGGTACGCGGACAGGTCGCCGGTCGCCTGCGCGAAGTCGACCGTCACGCCGGCCGCCGCGAGCGCCCGGTACCAGGCGAAGACCTCGTGGAGGTACTGGACCTTCGTCGGCGACGCCGGCTGCTCGATCGCCCACCACGAGTCCCAGTCGAAGACGATCGCCACCTCAGCGGGCACGGCCTCGCCGAGCAGTGCATCCCCTCCGGAGAGCGTCCGCAGCTCGGCGCCGAGCTCCTCCACCTCGCGGAAGATCCGGGTGTCCGTCCCGCCGTGCGGCACCATGCCGGCGTGGAACTTCTCCGCCCCGGCGACCGCCTGCCGCCACTGGAAGAACAGGATGCCGTCGGCACCCCGCCCGATGCACTGGTACGACCACGCGCGCATCTGGCCGGGCCGCTTGGCGGCGTTCCGCTCCCGCCAGTTCACGGCGCCCGGCGACTGCTCCATCAGCAGCCACGGCTTGCCGCCGCCGAGCGAGCGCATCAGGTCGCGCTGCATCGCGGCATAGACGGGCGACAGCGGGTCGGCCGGATCGGGATAGGCGTCGTCCGACACGATGTCGACCTCCTGCGCCCATGCCCAGTAGTCGGCCGGCTTGAAGAACCCCATGAAGTTCGTCGTGATCGGAACGGAGGACTGCGACCGGATGATCTCCGCCTCCGCCCGGTAGCACGCCCGGAGCTCGTCCGAGCTGAACCGGTCGAAGTCGAGCAGCTGCGTGGGGTTCTTGAAGGTCGGCGCAGACCGCGGCGGCAGGATCTCGTCGAACGCGTCGTAGTGCTGCGACCAGAACGCGGTCCCCCAGGCGTCGTTGAGCGCCTCGATCGTGCCGTACTTCTCCTCCAGCCAGCCCCTGAACGCCTCAGCCGACGCGTCGCAGTAGCAATGGCTGACGTGGCAGCCGTACTCGTTGTTGACGTGCCACAGCTCGAGGGCGGGATGCTCTGCGTAGCGGTCGACGATCGCCTCGACCAGGCGGGCGGCGTAGCGGCGGTAGACCGGTGAGCTCGGGCAGTACGCCTGCCGGCTGCCCGGCCACAGGGTCACCCCGTCCTCGGTCACCGGCAGCAGCTCGGGATGCTTCTTCGCCAGCCACGGAGGAGGTGACGCCGTCGCAGTGGCGAGGTCGACCCGCACTCCGCCCGCGTGCAGCAGGTCGAGCACCTCATCCAGCCAGGCGAAGTCGAACTCGCCGTCGCGCGGCTCGATGCGCGCCCAGGAGAAGATCCCGACCGAGGCCAGGTTCACTCCCGCGCGGTTCATCAGCCGCACGTCCTCGCGCCACACCTCAGCCGGCCACTGCTCCGGGTTGTAGTCGCCGCCGTACCAGAATCCACTCACTCTTTGACACTCCCGCTCGCTAGTCCGGTCGTCCAGTATCGCTGAAGGAACAGGAACGCGATGACCAGGGGGATGATGGACACGAAGGATCCCGTGATGACCACGGAGAACAGCGCCTGGGATCCGCCGCCCGCCGCACTCGTCGCCTGCTGCTGGGCGAGGCCGACGGTGAGCGGGTACAGGTCGGAGCTGTTGAGCATGATCAAGGGCAGGAAGTAGTTGTTCCAGGTCCCGACCAGGGCGAACAGGAAGACCGTGACGATGCCCGGTCCGAGGAGGCGCAGCCCGATCTGCCAGAAGATGCGGAACTCGCCCGCACCATCCACCCGGCCTGCTTCGATCATCGAGTCCGGGATGGCATCGGCCGCGTACACCCGCATCAGGAAGACGCCGAACGGACTCACCAGCGACGGCACGATGACGGCGGCCGGCGTGTTCGTGATCCCGAGCTGGCTGAACATCAGGTACGTCGGGAGGGCCAGCGCTGTGAGCGGGATCATGATCGCGCCCAGCACCACGCTGAACATCACGACGGCCCCGGGGAAGCGGTACTTCGCGAACGCGTACCCGGCCATCGTGGCCAGCAGCGACGCCCCGACCGCGCTCACCACGGCGTAGATCAGCGTGTTGATCGCCCAATGGATGTAGATGCCGTTCTGGGTCGTGAAGACTGCGCCGATGTTGGTGAACAGGTCGAAGGTGTGCCCGAACGCGAATCCGAACGTGGTGAACAAGTCGGCGTTGCTCTTGGTGGATGCGATGAAGAGCCAGACGATCGGCAGCACGAAGTAGAGCGCGCAGATCCAGAGCAGCACGGTCAGCAGCGTGCTCCGCTGCTTCTCGCGGTTGTAGGACCGGGCTTCGCCGCGTCCACGCCGGCGGCCGGCCTTCGGCGCCGGGACCAGGACCCGTTCGGTCGCTGTGTCAGTCATTGCGGGGCTCCCTCCGCTGGGTCGAGAGTTGCACGACGTACGACACGATGGCGATCACGAGTCCCAGGAGGAAGGCGATGGCCGCGGCGTAGTTGACGTCCTGGTTGGTGAAGGCGAGGTTGTACGCGTAGTAGTTGGGCGTGTACCCGTTGTCGATGACGTTGGGTGCCAGGTTGTGCAGCAGGCTGGGCTCGTTGAAGAGCTGGAACGTGCCGATGATCGAGAAGATCACGGTCAGGATGATCGCGGGCCGGATGCCCGGGATCTTGATGTTCCAGGCGACGCGCCACTGGCTGGCGCCGTCGATCTCGGCCGCCTCGAACAGCTCCGTCGGGATCGACCGGAGAGCCGCGTACATGATGATCATGTTGTAGCCGACGAAGGCCCAGGTGACGATGTTCATCATCGACCCGAGCATGTTCTGCGCGCTCAGGAGGTCGGGGGCCGGGAGGCCGATCCCCCGGAACGTCTGCGCGATCGGACCGAAGTCGTTGCCGTACAGGTAGCCCCACATCAGCGTGGCGACGACACCGGGAACGGCGAACGGCAGGAAGATCAGCAGCCGCAGGGCGACGGAGCCCCGCACCCGCCCACTGTCGAGCGCGAGGGCGAAGAAGAGCGAGAGCGCGAGCATGATCGGAACCTGGATGACCAGGAACAGTGCCATGCGCCCGATGCCGGCCAGGAAGTCGGGGTCGGTGAACGCCCGGAGGTAGTTGGCGAAGGCGGCGAAGGTCTGACCGCCCACCAGCTGTGTCGTGAAGAGGCTGAGGTAGCCCGAGTAGATGAGCGGCATCAGCAGCATCACGATGAAGACGATCATGAACGGCGCGACGAACAGGTAGGCGGCCCGGTTGAGCCGCCGCTGGGTCGCGCTGTGCCGGCGTCGCGGTCTCTCCGTGCGTTCTCGCGTCCGCACGGGGGCGGATGCGACGGATTGGGTCATGGTGAACTCCCTTGTTCGTACGGGGTGCTTCGTGCGGGGTGCGTCGCGCGGACGGCGTCTGCAGGGTGGGCTGCACCGGCGGCGGGTGGAGCACCCGCCGCCGGTGCAGGCCTTACTTGTTGACCGAGAAGCCCTGCTGGGTGCCGTAGCTGACGAGCGCCTTCTGCCAGGCGTCGAGCCCGGCCGAGAGGTCGCCCTTGGCCGCGAGCGCCTTGCCCATCGTCTCCGTGTAGCTGGAGTAGGCGTAGTCCATGTAAGGCAGCCACTCGAACTTCGTGTCGACGGTGCTCGAGATTCCTGCGAACAGCTCGTTCACCTTCTGGCCACCGTAGAACGGGGCGGCCTGGTTCACGAACGCCGGATCCTTCAGAGTGGCGCTCAGGGTCGGGAACAGGAACTGCTTGTTCGCGAACATGAGCGTCGACTGCTGGTCGTTGTTGATGAACTTGGCCAGCTCGTACGCGGCGATCGGGTTCTTCGTGGTCTTGAGGACCGCATCCGACGAACCGCCCCAGTTACCGGAGGCCGGCTTCGCACCCGGCGTCTGCGGCAGGGCCGCTGCGCGCCAGAGACCCGAGGTCTTCGCCGCCGTGCCCTGCAGGAACACGGGAGCCCACGCCGCCGTCAGCCAGCCCGCGTACTTGCCGTTGGCGAGTCCCTGGTACCAGCTGTCGGTGAAGTCGGGATCGGTGGAGACGTATCCCTTCTGGATGAGGTCCTGCCAGTACGCGACGACCTTCTTGGCCTCGGCGCTGTTGACGTCGACCTTCACGCCCTTCGCCCCGTCGTACCCGAACGGCTTCACACCGGCCTGCCACAGGAGGCCGAGCATCTGACCGGCCTGGCTGGAGGCCAGGTTCGACATGAAGACGCCGGTCTTGGACTTCACCGCGGCTGCGTCGGTCGAGTACTCGTCCCACGTCGTCGGCGGGGAGGTGATCCCGGCCTTTTCGAGGATGTCCTTGCGGTACAGGTTGCCCATCGGGCCGGAGTCCTGCGGGACGGCGTAGATCCCTCCGCTCTGCTTCACCTGGTTCCACACCCACGGCACGTACTGGCTGCTCAGGTCGGACGCTCCGTAGGGCGTGAGATCGAGCAGGCTCTTCGTGACGGTGAACGACGAGATGTACTGGAATTCGACCTGAGCGACGTCCGGTGCGCCCTTGCCCGCCTTCAGCGCGGTGCGGAGCTTCTGGTAGTGCGGCGCGCCCTGTCCGACGTTCTCGACGTCGACCTTGATCGCCGGGTACTTCTTCTCGAACAGCGCGACCTCGTCCTTGATGTTCGGGACCCAGGTCCAGAAGGTGAGGTTCGTCGGCGTCTTCATCGCCTTGTCGATGTCGGACTGCGACACGGACTTCGTGTTGCCCGACGTCCCGCCTCCGCCTCCTCCGGTGCAGCCCGTCAGCGCGATGGCCACGGCCAGGAGGCCGGTGCCCAGCGCCACCGCTGTTCTCGGTGCTTTCTTCCTCATGAGCGTTCTCTTTCTCTTGGTGTTCCGGTCACGCCTGTGAACCGGTGACCTCGAACACGGCCACGCCGCGCGGTTCGAGGGTGAAGCGGGATCCGGCGGCGAACCGCTCGCCGGTCTCGACGTGGATGCTGTCGGCCGGCACCTCGACGGCATGCTCGGCGGCCGACCAGTTGTGCACGAAGGCGATGCTGCGCTCCCCCGCGCGCCCGGTGCTCACCGTGACCGGCGACGCCGCGTTCCAGGACGCGGACGCGCTCTCGGGCACGAGCCACCGCGCGATGCTGCGCGCGAGCGCCGGGTTCGGGACCGTGCCGACGTAGGTCACGCGTCCCGAGCCGAACGGTGCCGTCGTGATGGCCGCCTTCGCGCCCAGCTCCGTGGGCGCGTACTCGACCAGCGTCTCGGCGTCCTCGACCTTCAGCACATCCACCCACGACGTCGCCTGCGACCCCTCCTCCAGCGGGAAGTCCGCGCGCACCGCGGTCACCCCGAGAGGTTCGGACAGATTGCTGTACTCGTCGTACCAGACCCCGGCGGCGTCGTGCAGCCGGTCCGGGGCCACGCCGCGGCGGGCACGGGCGAGCTCGTCGCCGTAGCCGGTGCGGATGCCCAGCACAAGGTGCCCGCCGGCCTCGGCGTACGCGCGCAGCGCATCCAGGACGGCGTCGTCCGCGACGTACTCGGCGGCAGCGACCAGCACGGGATAGCGCGCCGCGAGTTCTTCGGCGGATTGCGCCACGAACTGCCGCGAGTGCTGGACCCGGACCTGAGCGCCGGCCTCGCTGAGACCCCGGTAGAAAGCGTCGACGATGCGGCCGTACGAGCCGGCGTCCGGGCGGCCGTCCTCGCGAGCGAGCGGCGGGTAGAACTCGAACGACCACTTCGTGTCGGTGGAGTGCAGCAGCAGCACGTCCGCATCCGGCTCGAACCCCTCGAGGGAACCGCCGATCCGCTTGAGGCTCGCTCCGAGCTCGGCCACCTCGCGGTAGATCCGGCCGGGCACCTGGCTGTGCGGAAGGATGCCGCCCCAGTAGGTCTCCGCGCCGAAGTGGAGGGTGTGCCAGTGCCAGTACTCGACCATGCGGGCGCCGCGGCTGACGAGCGCGAAGGCCGCCTGCTTGATCTGGCCGGGGTAGGGCGGCTGATTCTGCCAGGGTCCGCCGATGGACTGGGCATTCGTCTCGGTGACGAGGAAGCGTTCCTGGGCCGACGAGTACGCCCGGTCGGCCCACTGGAAGAGCGCCCAGGGCCCGGTGTGCCACCACTCCGCCTGGCGCGGAAGGTCGACATCGGCCGAGAGGCCGTCCTGCATCAGGTAATAGGGGTTGCCGGCCGTGACGTCGAGGGGGGCGACCAGCTCGTCGTCGGAGATCTGAGGCCGGGAGTACGAGATGCAGGTCGTGACGAACTGGTCCTCCCGGGCGTACTCCCGGACGATCCCGGCCTGCCAGGCGATGAGATCGGTCGCCTGCTCGGCCTGGAACCGCCGCCACTCGAGCTGGTACTGCGGCATCCCGTTGCCGCTCGGGTGCCAGAGCTCCGCCCATTCGGAGATGCGGTGCGACCAGTAGACCAGCCCCCACTCCTCGTTGAGGCGCTCGACCGTGCCGTAGCGGGCGCGGAGCCACGCGACGAAGGCCTGGAAGGTGGAGTCGTTGTGCGACAGGTTGTTGCCCGGTTCGTTGTCCACCTGGTATCCGATGATCGCCGGGTGGCCGGCGTAGCGCTCGACCACCTTCCGGATGATCCGCTCGGCGTACCACCGGTAGGCGGGGACCGACTGGTCCATCTCCTGGCGTGTGCCCCAGCCGATCGGGTGCCCGTCCGCATTCACCGAGGCGATCTCCGGGTGAAGGGTCTGCAGCCACGGCGGGATGGCGTACGTCGGCGTGCCGAGGATGACCGCGATCCCCCGGGCGTGTGCTCCGTCGAGGACCGGCTGCAGCCAGTCGAGGTCGAACTCCCCGTTCCGCGGCTCCCAGGTGGACCACACCGACTCGCCGACCCGGATGACGGTGAACCCCGCCTCCGCCATCAGGTCGAGGTCGCGATCGAGCGTCCCCTCGGCCTGGTACTCGGCGTAGTAGGCGGCTCCGAAGAGCACACCGGAGAAGTGGGGGTTCTGCGTCATCGCCGACCTTTCGCATCATCGCGCTGTTGTCGACAACATCGCAATCCGGCGGCTTCCGCCAATGTTGTCGACAACATTAAGTTGTTGGCGATGCTATACGGCCGCTGACCCAGGCACAACCTCCGAGACCGGATGGTTACATTCCGTCAGCGCGGGACCGGTGCGGTCGAGGCCCGCTGGACCAGCTCCGGGAGGCGGTATCCGGGGACCTCCGCCACATCCTCGCCCTCGATCTTCGCGATCAGGACGTTCATCAGATAGGCGCCCTCACCTTCGAAATCGAGGCGGATGGTCGATAGCGAGGGCAGGTGGAACCGCGACTCAGGTGCGTCGTCCATCCCGATCACGCTCACGTCGTCCGGCACCCGGATGCCCCGCTCGGCGAGACCGAAGATCAGGCCGATGGCCATGCTGTCGTTGGCCAGCGCGACGGCGGTCACCTCGCTGGGGAGCTCCCGGGCGGCGCGGTAGCCGGCCTCGGCGGACCAGTCGCCCTCGGACTCCCACACCAGGTCGAGTCCCCGCTCTCGCACGACATGGAGGAATCCGTTCCTGCGCTCGACGGACGCGATCCACACGCCGGGACCGTTCACGAAGGCGACGTGCCGGTGCCCGAGGTCGGCGAGGTGCATCCCGGCCAGCTGCCCGGGATGGGCCCGCGGGTTCGCGCCGGAGGACGCGAGCCCCTCCCCCGAGTCGATCGAGATCGGGACGTCGATCCCCCGGTTCTCGACGGCGATCCGGACCACGTCCGTCTGCGCGGTCGCGAAGACGCCGGCGATCTGGTGCTCCATCACGACGTCGAGCGCGGCATCCACCGACGCGGCGTCCTCGCCGTCCATGGAGGCGATGTCGAGCACGTACCCCCGGCTCCGCGCAGCAGTGGTCGCGCCGGCGATGATCCGTCCGGGGCCGGACAGCTCCATCCGGTGCGCGAGGATGCCGATCCGGTTGGACTGCCGCGACCGCAGCCAGCGCGCGGCGCCGTTCGGCCGGTAGTTCAGCTCGTCGATCGCCGCCTGCACCTTGGCGCGGGTGGTGGGCCGGATCCCCTCGAACCCGTTGAGGAACCGGGTCACCGTCTGATGCGAGACTCCCGCATGACGTGCCACATCGTAGATGGTGGCCCGCTTCATGCAACGTAGTGTATCCGCAGCGCGCCGAGCCGCTGCCGCCCGCTTGCGCACCGCGTCACGAAGCACGGGGCACGGCGGGGCGAATCGGGGAGGCCCGCGGCGGCGCTTGCGCGCCTACCCTGGGTTCGTCAACGCCGACTCCCGACGCCGACGACTCGCACGGATCGGAGCACCATCATGGGATGGAGAACCAAGAACCTCACCACCGCCACGGCCGGGGCCCCCCTCGCCGTCTACAAGCCGACCGCCTGGCTCTTCGCACAGTTCACCCGCCACGTCGTCTTCCAGGGGTTCACCCCGGCCGGCGGCGACGACGGCCAGCTCTACGAGCTCTACTGCAGCGCCAGCGACGACTGGAACGTCAAGAACCTGGTCTCCGAGGCCGGCGGCGCCGAAGCGGCCACCAACGCGAACGGGTACATCTGGGCACACCAGGGTTCGCAGCACGTCGTGTACCAGGGTCGCCAGTTCGACGGGCACGTCCACGAGCTCTGGTACACGGAGGATGACGGCTGGAACGCCAACGACCTCACCGATGCCGCGCACGCGCCGCTCACCCTCTCGCAGCCGTACGGGTACGAGACGTACTACGACGGCACCCAGCGGGTGGTGTACCACGCACGGGGCGGCGGGCACATCCACGAGCTGAGCAACTCCGGGCACGGCTGGCACGACCTGGATCTGACGGCGGCCACCGGCGCACCGCCCTGCTCGCCGGATGCCACGCCGACCGGCTATTCGTTCGAGGACCAGCGCACGGCCCACGTCCTCGTCCGCAGCGATCCCGGTCACCTCCTGGAGTTCTGGGCCGACGCGGCCGGCTGGCATTGGGGCGACCTGACAGCCACGACGGGCGCGCCGCCCGCGACCGACGCGGACACCGTGAACGGCTACGTCTTCCGCGGCGACGGCACCCAGCACGTCGATTACGTCGGCGTCGACGGACACCTGCACGAGCTGTGGTGGCGGACGGACGGCTGGCATCACAACGACCTCACGGCCGCCGCGGGAGCCGCCCTGCCGTATCCGACGTCGAGCCCGGCGGGCTATGCGTTCGAGTCCGGGCTCTTCCAGCCGGTCGCAACGCAGCACGTGGTCTACACGGGCACCGATGACATGGTCCACGAGCTCTGGTGGAGCTCCGGCGCCTGGCACGTCAACGACATCGCCGCCCGGGTCGGCGCCCCGACGGCCGTCGGCGACCCCGTCGCCTTCGTCGAGGTCGACGAGGGCACCCAGAACGTGTTCTACCTCAGCGACGCCCACCAGATCATCGAACTGCGGTGGACGCCGTAACCGGGGCTAGAGCTCCAGTTCGCGACCGACGATCGCGGCGGCGACGCGTGAGATCCCGAGCTGGTGGCTCCGGGCGTAGTCGCGGATGAGCGTGAAGGCCTCGTCGATCGGGACGCCGCGCATGTAGGCGATCACGCCCTTCGCCTGTTCGATCACGATCCGGCTGTTCAGCGCGCGCTGGAGCTGGTCGCGCACCTCGTTGCTGTGCGCGATCGTCCGCTCGTGCAGGATGCCGATGGTGGCGACGTCGGCGAACGCCTGAGCAGCGACCATGTCATCTTCGTCCAGCTGACCGGTCTGCGTGCGGAGCAGGTTGAGCGTTCCGATCGTGTCCTCGCGGAGTCGCAACGGGATGGCGTCCACCGCCCGGAAGCCCTCCTCGAGCGCCTTCTCGCGGAACAGACTCCACTTCGCCGGCGCCTGGCTGATGTCGGGCACGGAGACGACCTCGCCGGTGTTGAAGCTGTCGATGCACGGACCCGCGTCCGCGGCGAGTTGCATGACCTCCACCAGGCGGCTGGCCTCGCTGGTCGAGACGATCAGATCCAGCTCTCCGTTGCCGTCCGCCAGCAGGACACCGGACTCGGAGGCGCCGAGCAGCCCGGTGCAGGTGTCGACCAGGGTCTGAAGCAGATCGACGACGTCGTAGCCGACGACCAGCGTGTCCGCCAGTGCGGCGAACGCCCGCAGCAGCTGCTGCTCACGAGTGTCGGGCATCAGAACCCCTCGTCCGCGTTCTCGGACACGGAGAAGTCGAGCCGGCCCTCCAGGATCTCGCGGGAGACGTCCATCATCGTCTGATCGGTCGAGAACGCGTGCGCCCGGATCACCATGTGGGCGTCCTCCGGGCTGATGCCGAGCTGCGCCAGCACCATCCCCGTCGCCTGGTGGACGATGCGGCGCGAGTACTTGCCCTCGGCCTCCTTCGCGTCCTCGGCGAGGGGCCCCAGCGCCTGCTGGAGGACACGGCGGGCGACGATGTCGGTGAGCCGGGCCGCCCGCATCGTCTGCTCGCGATCGAGAGAGACGGCGTCGCGTGCGTACATGTCCACGGCGCCGATCTTCAGCGGGCCGATGAGCATCGGGAAGGCGAACAGCGCGCCGACCTCCTGGCCGGAGATCGCCGGGCTGAAGGCGGCCCACACCCGCTGGGGACGCTGCTGGATGTCCGGCTCGAGGATCGGGCGCCGGTACCGGAGCGCGTCCCAGCACGGGCCCTCGCCGAGGTCGAACTGCAGCTCGTCCAGGCGGGCCGCCTGCGCGTCGGTCGCAGCGATCGTCTCGTTCCCGAGCAGGTCGCCCATGGTGGACACGGCCGTGCCGTTCACGGGCAGGTGCCGCAGGAAGAGCGTGGAGAGATCACCCTCGCTCGCTGCGCCGGCGGCCGCGCCTCCCAGGTTCTCGCGGTCGATGTCGTCAGCCATGGGAGCATCCCTGCCTCATCGGATCCGCCGCTTCCCGCGGACCAGAGGGCATACGTGTGCCTGGGTCACCACTCCACCGTACGGCAATGGACCCCATCCTCGCCCCTCCCGCCATGAGCTGGGCTGCACCCACGATCCTCTCAGCCCGAGAGCATGTCCAGGTCGAAGTCGGGCAACTCATCGCCGAGCTCATCCCAGGCGAAGGCCCGGCCGCGGTGGCCGACCCGCTTCGCCCGCTCGGTCAACTCGATGACCGTGCTCGGCTCGGTGAGCTCCTCGTCGTCATCGGCCAGAGTCGTCGTGAGCGTGGACGTGCCCGCGTGCCAGCCGACCGTGAACCCGGCCCGCGCTGTCCTTCCGCCGGCCACGGCGACGGGGATGTCGACCAAGTCGACCTGCTGATGACGAGCCAGTGCGAGACCGTAGCGCAGAACGGCCTCTGCAATATCCGTGCCGGTGACGAATGTGCGCGCTCCGGCCGAAATCTCCTTCATAACCCCTCGATCCGACTGGTGCATACCGGGGTCTGGGGCTGCAACCTTCAGCGCCAATGTACAACGCTGTCAGGGCGTGTCAAGCAGAGCGTCCGGGGTCTCCGACAAGCCAGGACCCGGCACGAGGGCCGGGCCCTGGGTCTTATTTCCCCATACCCGTAGCTACGGGGTCTTGGAAGCTGCCGCTCACAGTACCCCGCGCGCGGTGGACCTCAAGCGGCCGCCGGCTGCAGGGACGGCGCCGCCGCGAGCGCGGCGACCCGCGCAGCGTCCCTCCCGACGCCGTGCACCATGGCCGACGCCATCGAGGTCAGGAAGTGCAGGCCGACGAAGTACAGCCCCGGCACCTCGGCGACCACCCCGCGATCGTGCCGCGGCTCACCGCGGTCGTCGAGGATGGGAAGCAGGATCCAGTCGAATCCCGGATCGTAGCCGCTGCACCAGACGATGTTCGTCACCTCCAGAGGTGCGCCATCCACGACCGGCAGTCCGTCGCGCGCACCCGTCACGCGCGCGGCACGGACGACCCCGAGACGCTCCAGGTCGCGCGACTTCACGCGGATGAGCGGGACACCGCGCGTCATGACCTTCGGCCGGGCACGGCGTCCGACGGGCGTGTTCACGGACATGAGATGCGGGAACACCACGCCGTTGAGGGCATGTACGAGGATGTGCCGGTTCAGGAACCCGGTGTACGAGCCGGGCACCTCACCCGTGCTCGGGCCGGCGAGGACCACCTCGTGGCCGGCGCGGAGATCTTTGGCGATCTCCGCCCCGGAGTTGCCGGCGCCGACCAGGAGCACTCTGCCCGGCAGAAGCTGTGCGGGACTCGTGTAGGCGACGGCGTGCAGTTGCCGGATCCCCGCATCCAGCTCGGAGGCGAAGGCCGGGATGCGCGGTCGCTGGTAGTTCGACATCGCGACGATCACGTGGGCCGCCCGGAACGTGCCAGCCGCCGTCTCGGCGGTGAAGACGTCGCCGTCGCGGCTCAACGCGGTCACCCGCCGGCCGGTCATGACTGGCAGCTCGAACCGGGCGGCGTAGGACTCGAGATAGCCCGCCATCTCATCCTTCGAGGGGCTTCCGGCAGGGTCGCCGGGCATCCGCATCCCGTCGAGCCCGTCGTAGCGGCGCGGGGTGAACAGCTCGAGGCTGTCCCACCTGGTCCTCCAGGCGTCGCCGATGCGGTCCCGGCCGTCGAGCACGAGATGCTCGACGCCCAGCCGGCGGAGGTGGTACGAGACGGAGAGTCCGGCCTGACCTCCGCCGATGACGAGCGTGTCTGTCGTGGTGTCCATGCGCTCACGGTAGGTTTCGCGGGCGCGGGCGTGCATCGGCGTATCGCGCCGGGCTCAGCGCCGGGGATGGGTATTTCCACCCAGCCGGGGACGGCTCAGGCGTGGAGCAGATCGTGCTCGTACGCGTACGCAGTGGCCGCCGCGCGAGAAGGGACGCCCAACTTGGCGAGGATGTTGCTCACGTGGCGGTCCACGGTCCGCGCGCTGAGCGCGAGTCGTTGGGCGATCTCCTTGTTCGTGATCCCCGTCGCTGCGAGCCGGAGGACTTCGGCCTCGCGCGGGCTCAGGATGCTGGGTCGCGCGGGGCCGCTCCCGTCCCGAGGGCCGAGGGCGCCGGGTGCACCGGGCGCACCGAATGCGTCGAGCACCCCGGGGGCACCCGCCGCGCCGAGCGCCTCGAACGCGGAGCGGGCCGTCTCTCGCTGCATCCGCGCGCCCTCCGCGTCGCCGAGCGCGTCGAACGCGTCGGCCAGGAGCAGACGTGCGCGCGCTTCGTCGTACAGAGCACCGAGCTCCTGCCATCCGGCGAGCGCCTGCGTGAGCGGATCGACGGCCGCCGCCGGGTCTCCACCGGCCAACAGGATGCGGCCCGCCGCGTGCGCCGCCTCGGCCCGCAGGACGGGAGTCGCGAAGCGCTCGGAGATCGACGCCAGTTCTCGTGCGGCAGCGGCCGCCTCGTCGTTGCGGCCGTCAGCCAGGAGGATCTCGACCGCTGCAGGCAGGAGCCGCGCGCGTCCCAGCGGGCTGGACGTCGTGCCGAGAGCCCGCCCGATTCCGGCGGCCGCCGTCGCGACGTCCCCCTGGACGAGCCGCAGGAGGGCCAGTCCGGGCTGCGGATCGACGCCCCCGGCGGCTGCGGTGGCGTAGTGCGCTTCCGCGTCCGGGTACTCACCGCGCAGGCGGAGCACCTCGGCCGTCTCGTAGGCAGCGCCGGCGCGCTCGCGCCGGTCCGCGGCCGGAGCCGTCGCGACTCGATCCGCCTCCTTCAGCGCGGCATCCCACTCCCCCGCGAACAGGAACAACCCGGCCCGGTGCACACGACAGGTGCCGTTGAACGTCGCGAGCTGCGCCTGCGAATCGCACCACTCGCCCAGCACCGCCGACCACTCCCGCGCCCGGTCCACGGCGAAGACGCGGTCGCAGCATCCCAGCACCGCGCAGTAGACGAGGCCACGGGTCAGCTCGCCGGTGACGGCCGACGTGGCGGTGAGCATCGCCTCGTCGAGCATCCGGATGCCCGCCTCGACATCGCCGTCCTCGATCAGCGCCCGCCCGCCGAGCTGCAGGGCCAGAGCCGCCAGGTCGGGCTCACTGTGCCGTTCGGCGCAGGCGACCGCCTCCCGGGCGAGCGCCAGCGCCTCCCGGTTGCGGTGCGCCAGGAGCTCCCGGTGGATGCGCGGCACGAGCAGGTATCCCTGCTGCACGCAGTCGCCGTGGCGGTCGGCGAGCTCCCGCGCCCGTTCTAGCCAGGCCTGGGCACGGCCGGCCTCACCGAGGGAGAACAGCCGGAAGCCCAGCCAGAACGCGCACTCCGCCGCGATGAGCTCCTCGCCGGCTGCCAACGAAAGCCCGTAGCCGCGTTCGAGGAGCGCGAAGGCTTGCGGGTCCCGCGCTGTCAGAGAGGCGGAGCGCGCGTACCGGGTCAGGTCGTCCAACCCGAGGGGTGCGGGCGGGGCGCTCGCGTCGGCGTCCGGGCGGGCGCTTGCGTCGGCGTCCGCGTCGGCCTCCGCGAAAAGGGCGTACGCGTCCTCCCAGCGCCGGCTCGCGAAAGCCGTACGGGCCTCGCTCAGGGCGTCCGCCATCCACTCATTATGACGCCGGCGTGTCGTCCAGCGCTCCTCCTCCCAGCCGACGCCCCATCGCCGGAGGAAGGAGGAGAAGCGCCGGACGGTCAGGCCTCGCGGGTCTTCGGAGAACGCTCCTGGGTGTGCGACGGGTCGCGCTCGATGACGTCGCCGAGCACGTCGTCGATCCGCGCGAGCAGTTCGGCGGGGATCGTGACGCCCGAGGCCTTCACGTTCTCCAGGACCTGCTCGGGCCGGGAGGCGCCGATGATCGCCGTGGCGATGTTCTCGTTCTGCAGCACCCAGGCGACGGCGAGCTGCGCAGGCGTCAGGCCGAGTTCCTGAGCGATCGGCGTCAGCTCCTGAACGCGGGTCAGCACGTCATCCGTGAGCCACCGCTTGACGGCGCCCGCTCCACCCTTGTCGTCGGTCGCCCGGCTGCCTTCCGGCAACGGAGCGCCCGGACGGTACTTGCCGCTCAGCACGCCCTGCGCCACCGGGGACCAGACGATCTGCGAGATGCCCAGTTCCTTGGATGCAGGGACGACCTCCGCCTCGATCACCCGCCACAGCGCGGAGTACTCCGGCTGGTTCGAGATCAGCTGGATGTCGAGCTCCTTCGCGAGCGCCGCGCCGGCCCGTAGCTGCTCGGCCGTCCACTCGCTCACGCCGATGTAGAGCGCCTTGCCCTGCCGCACGACGTCGGCGAACGCCTGCATCGTCTCCTCGAGCGGAGTGAAGTAGTCGTACCGGTGCGCCTGATACAGGTCGACGTAGTCCGTCTGAAGCCGCGAGAGCGACCCGTCGATCGACTCGAGGATGTGCTTGCGCGACAGCCCGACGTCGTTGTGGCCCTTCGGCCCGGTCGGCCCGAACACCTTCGTGAAGATCTCGATCGACTGCCGGCGCTCCCCCTTCAGCGCCTCGCCGAGGACCGTCTCCGCTGCCGTGTTCGCGTACACGTCCGCCGTGTCGAACGTGGTGATGCCCGCATCCAGAGCGGCCCGGACGCACGCGGCGGCCGTGTCGTTCTCGACCTGGGAGCCATGGGTGAGCCAATTGCCGTAGGTGATCTCGGAGATCTTGAAGCCGGAGTTGCCCAGGTACCTGAACTGCACAGTCGTTTCCCTTCACCGCTGAACGAGGTCGTCTCTGCGATGCTAGGCGCTCCCCCATTCAGGAATCCAACAGGTCCCCTTTCTCGGATTCACCTCTCCACCCTCTGAATCGGCTCGACCTCCCGCGCACCCCCGCATCCCTCCCCGCCCGCGCCCGCGCGCCCATCCCTCCCGCCGAAGTGCTCGTTGTTGCACCTGACACGCCGTACGGGCGTGCAACAACGAGCACCTCGGCGGGTGGGATGCGCGGGGGCAGAACGCTGGTCAGCCGCCGTAGGCGCCGAACAGCCGAAGCTCGGCGATGTTGATCCAGTCCGTGTTGGCGATCTTGAGGTACCGGTAGCCCGTGGCGGGCTGTCCCGCCGGTGCGGCAAGGGTCTGCCACGAGAGCGTCCCGACGGCGTTGTTCGTCACCGTCGTCCAGGTGGTCAGGTCGTTGGAGCCTTCCAGGTGGAGGTTCCCCGCTCGGCCTGTTCCGTTGCTGTCCTGCCGGACGAGCAGTTCCGCGTGGTCGAGGGCGACGGTGTGGCCCGCGCCGAAATCGAGGATGGCGTAGTACTGGCCGTTGACCGGCCCGATGTCGGAGAACGTGGCCGGGTTCGAGTCGAACATCCTGTCGACGTACACCTGCTTGGCGGTCTCGGGCTGCCCGGTCGGCGAGACGACCGCCGCGAGCGACGGTACGTTCTGGATCACGTTCTGGTCCGACGACAGGAACACGGTCGAGCCATCCGTCGAGCGGACCAGCGCCTGCCGCGCCTCTCCGGCCGGCCCGGAGTACTGCACCCGGAACGGCAGTTTCCGCCCCGGCTGTGCGTCGTAGGTCAGGGCGAGCGACGCCCGCCACGTCGTCCCCGAGCCGGTGACCGTTGCGGGGTTGCCGTCGATCGTGGCGGATACGCCCGTGATCGCTTCCGATGTGGTGAAGTCGACGTTGACGGTGTCGCCCTTCACCGCGCGGCTGCCGACTGCCCCTGTGGATGCGATGTGCGCCGCGGTGACGGAGCTCGGCAACGGTGCGACCCGTGTTCCGAACAGGCGAAGCTCCGCGATGTTGATCCAGTTGTTGTTCGCGATCTTGAGGTAGCGATACGACGTCGGCGACACTCCGGGCCGCAGCCCCCACGTCTGCCAGTCGAGGGTCGCCGTCGCGTTGTTCGTCAGCACCGTCCAGGTCGTCTGGTCGTTCGATCCTTCGAGGTGAAGGCTCGGCGCCCGGCTGGTTCCGTTGCTGTCCTGACGCACCAGCAGCTCGGCGTGGTCGAGCGCGAGCGAGCCGCCGTCGCCGAAGTCGAGGGTGATGTAGTACTGACCGTTGATCGGGCCCACGTCGGAGAACGTGGCCGCGTTGTCGTCGAACATCTTGGCCACGTACGCGACCTTCGACGCCTCCACCGTCCCGTCCGGCGCCACCGGCGTGGTGATGGCCGGAACGTTCGCCACCAGCCCGGAGGAGTTCGAGAGGAACAGCTTCGACCCGTCGCTGCTGACCACGAGCGGATCGGCCGTCTTGCCGTCCGCTGTGGTGTAGCCGATCGAGAACGCGGCGTACTGGCCCGAGGGGATGGTGCCGGGCAGCACGGCCTGAGCCTTCCACGACGTGCCCGAACCCGTGACCGTCGCGGGCGCTCCCTCGATGGTGCCGGCCACATTCGTGACGGGCTCCGTCGTCGTGAAGGCGACCGTGACGGTGTCCCCGTCGGTGGCGATGCCCGGGACGGGATCGTTCGACGAGATCGTCGCCGTCGCGATCCGGTCCACGGCCTCGGATCGGTCACCGTGGATGTGGAACTCGGCGACGCTGAAGATGCCGGGGAAGTTCGGATCCGTCGGCGCGCCCGGCTGGTCCACCTGCACCTTGAAGAACCGGAACGTCTTGTCCGTGAGGGAAGGATCGACCGGCAGAGTCTCCATCGCGTTCGTGTTCGTGGTCATCGTCGTGGTGAGCTTCGTCCAGGTGACGTCGTCGTTCGACCCGTAGACGTTGCTCCCCTGCGAGCGGTTCCCGAACGTCTGCCGTGCCTGGATTCCGAAGGCGCTCGCCTTCACCCGGTAGCCCGGGCCGAAGTCGACCGTGAAGGACGGGACGGTCAGGTCGCCTGAGAACGTGTAGTTGTCTCCGTCCACCAGGTAGCCGAGCACGGTGGAACCGAGCGAGGATGTCGCGATCGCGTGATAGTCGAGGGTTCCATCCGAGAGCCTCGGGTTCAGCAGCTGCAGCCGCGTGACGGCTTCCTGCACCTTCACGAGTGCGGCGAGGAAGTCCGCGTCACTTCCGGATGCCGCGAGCGCGGTCGCGGCGGCCACCGCGGCGTCGAACGGCGCTCGGCTCACCGTCGTGTACACGGTCGCCGGATCGAAACCGTCCTCGGCGAGGGTGATCGCGTCGGCGCGGTTCTTCGCGATCCGCGCGCGCACATCCAGCGCAGTGTCGGTCGTCCCGTCGTCGGCCTGGACGACGATGGTGTGGTCGCCCACCTGCTGTGACGTGGGCGTCCAGAGGAAAGCTCCGGTGGACTGGTTCAGGCTCACCCCCTTCGGAGCGACGGACAGCGAGTACGCGACGGTGTCGGTCGTCGAGGAGTCCGTGGCGGCGAGGTCCGCGGACAGCTGCGCCCCTTGGACGCCGATCAGCGTCGTCCCGGTCCCCTGCGGGAACACGGGCGGGGTGACGTCGGCGGCTGCGTTCGCGGTGACGTAGTCGAGATCGATCCGGCCCTTCTGACCGCTGAACGAGTAGTAGACGATGTTGTTGTCGCCCATCTGCGCGGGCGAGACCACGGCGGTGTTCATGTCGTAGGTGATCGTGCGCCAGTGTCCGCCCGTGTCGGGAACGGTGATCGTCGTGTACGGAGCGGCGTCGGGAACGCGCCGCACCTCCAGGGTGGACACGGAGTCCGTGCGCACCTCGATCGCGACGGGACTGTAGCCGGTGCGCGCGCCGTACTGCATGGTGCGGACCGCGATGACTGCGGGCTTCTTCTGCACGTCGGTTCGCAGGAAGGTGCGATCGCCCTCGGTCACGGTGGTCGCCTTCCCGGAGATCACCGACGCCTTCTGGACGAACGGCATGTTCTTCTGCGGTGCCGGTTCCTTCTCGCCCTGGGCCGCCGAGGGAATCGACAGCCAGTAGTCGTCACCGGTGAGGGTGCCGCCCCAGAAACTCTGCAGGCCGTCGGAGCCGACGGCGGTCCCGACCTCGTTGACGTTGAAGTTGTAATACAGCGGCCCGTCCCGCTGCTCGAACTGCTGCTCGATGTACGGCGCGACCTTCGCGACGTCGACGTGCTCCTGGTACGTGTAGATCCGGTAGAGCTCGTTGAGCGAGTTGCTCCAGCGCCCCCGGTAGGACTGGGCCAGGGATCCGCCCTGCTGCGTGATGTCGATCCACGGCACGCTGTAGCCCATCATGAAGCCGACGAACGCGTTCGAGCCGGCGAGCAGCCGGTCGCCGAGGAAGGCGTACGGATCGACCGCGTTCGCGGCGGTGGAGACGGTTCCAGCGACCGGATCGAGACGCGTCTTCTGCGTGGCGACGATCCGGGCGAGCGTGGTGAGGGTGAGCACGTCGTCGCCGGCGTGCGCCTGGTCGCGTCCCATCTCGATGTGGTTGACGAAGGAGAAACCGTACGGGTTGCGCGGGTCGCTCTTTTCGATCAGCCGGTACATGGAGGCGAGCGCGCCGTTGACGTCCTGGTTCGGCGCGGTCGAGTTCACGCTGAACCATTCCACGCCCTGGTCGTACCGATCGCGATTGTCCGTGAAGATGTAGCCGGCCATGGCGCCGAGCAGGGGAAGTGTCCCCTGGTTCATGTACCA
>JBQCCO010000237.1:0-6702 GCA_051962155.1 Leifsonia sp.
TTTTTTTTTTATTTATTGATTTTTTTTAAACAATCTTACAAACACTTTTTGGGGCCCCCAATTTTGGGGGGGCCCCCCGATCCGGTGCTGTGGTGCGGAGTGTTTACCGATCCGAAACCGAGTGGATGCTCGCGAGCGAGACGGACCGGGGGTGTCAGATCCCGAGACGGACGATGTAGAAGTCGCTCGTCCAGATCGGGCGGATGGAGATGGAGCGGCCGGAGTCGGGCGCATCCATGATGTTGCCGTTGCCGGCGTAGAAGCCGTCGTGGCCGGACATGATGACGACGTCGCCGGGCTGCGCGTCGGCGATCGAGATGCGCTTGCCCATCGCGGCCTGGCCGGACACGGAGTGCGGCAGGTTGATGCCGAACTGCGCGTAGACGTACATGACGTAGCCGGAGCAGTCCATGCCGGCTGGGCTCGCGCCGCCGTAGACGTACGGGGTGCCGATGTACTGCTGGGCCACCGAGAAGACCTGCGCGAGGCTGAAGCTCGGGTAGGGCGGGTTGGCCAGGAAGTCGGAGACCGAGGGGCCGGTGGAGGCCTTGGCGTAGTTGGTCAGCTCGATGGCGGCCTGCGCGCGGGCCGCTTCTGCGGCGGCAGCGGCCGCAGCGGCGGCCTTCTGCGCGTTCAGCTGCTGCTCGCTCGTGGCGGACGCGGTGTCGCGGCTGACGGCCTCGGTGGCGACTCCCCCGACCTCGACGGTCTGCGACTGGGCCTTCTTCATGGAGTCGACGGCGCTCGGACCGAAGGCTGCACTGTCGGTGCCGTTCGGGTTGAAAGCGAAGGCGGGGATGGCCATCGTGGCGATGATTCCGGCGGCGACCGTGATGGCGCCTGCGTTCAGAATCCAGCCGCCGCGGCGCTTCTTCTTCGCCTGCGTGGCGATGGGGCCGGTGGATGTCGTGCGGGCCGGCGACCCTGCCGGACGGGACGACGTGGTCGCCTCACGTGCCGCGCGGGAGTTGCGGCGGGAGATGGGGGCGATGCCGGTGGTGCTGCTTAAAACTGTGGTGCTCTGGTCCGGGTTTGTCCGGTCCTGGGTGGGACCGGACGTGCTCGAGTCTGCCAAAGTGTGACCTCCAACGCTCCAGCAGCACTAGGGAGCTGCCCCCGTCCGTAGCGAGTGGGCTTCGGTGTCACGGATCGGGAGACGGGTTCAAGGGGGGTGGAGCGTCCCGATCCGGGGTCCTGTGGGCCGGCTTCTGACCCGTTCGGACTCGTAAGAGACTACGGGACGATATGTCGTTTGTCACATCTTTTGACGGGTTTTTTAACGAATCGGTAACGGGGCTCAGGCGTCGACGAAGATGTGCGCCGCGAGCTCGTTGGGCAGTTCGAGGCCAGCGTCGAACCCGTCGATCTGGACGGCGACGTACGATCCGGCAGGAGAGAAAGTGCCGGTCGAGCCGGGAAAAACGCCCGCCTGCTTCAGCTGCAGGAGCAGCTCGGGATCGACCTGGGCCGGCTCGCCGAGGCGCCGGATCCTGGCAGTCACGCCCGAATCGTTGCCGCGCACGACATCGACCAGGTTGACGAGGCTCTCAGTGGATACGGAGGAGTCGGGCGCTCCCAGCTCGCTCAAACCGGGGATCGGATTGCCGTACGGGGACTCGGTCGGGTGCCCGAGCATGGTCAGCAGCTTGCGCTCGACCTGCTCGCTCATCACGTGTTCCCAGCGGCAGGCCTCTTCGTGGACGTACTCCCACTCGAGCTCGATCACGTCGCTCAGCAGGCGCTCCGCGAGGCGGTGCTTGCGCATCACGTGAACGGCCTTGCGGCGGCCCTCGTCGGTCAGTTCGAGGTGCCGGTCGCCGGAGACCACGACGAGGCCGTCGCGCTCCATCCGGCCGACGGTCTGAGAGACGGTCGGGCCGGAGTGGCCGAGACGCTCGGAGATGCGCGCGCGCAGGGGGACGATGTTGTCCTCCTCCAGCTCCAGAATGGTGCGGAGGTACATCTCTGTCGTGTCGATGAGATCGGTCATGTACCCCTCCGTGATGCGGCGCGCGAATGCCGGATGTCAGCCTACTTCCTGCGGCCGACAGGCGGGTGCGGGCCTGGCCGCATCCCCTGGCCGTCGCGCCGTCATGCGCCGCTGCGATGGTTCAACAGCCAATACACTTCAGTTATGCCGGAGACCACTATTCCCTCTGACCTGCTGCCCGCCGACGGCCGATTCGGATGCGGACCCTCCAAGGTCCGCCCCGATCTGGTCGCCTACCTCGCCGGGCCCGGCGCGGAACTGCTGGGCACCTCCCATCGGCAGGCCCCGGTCAAGAACCTGGTGGGCCGCGTTCGCGAGGGACTGGGTGAGCTGTTCCGCATCCCCGACGGTTACGAGGTCGTCATCGGAAACGGCGGCTCGACCGCCTTCTGGGATGCCGCAGCCTTCGGCCTGATCGAGAAGCGCAGCGAGAACCTGGTGTTCGGCGAGTTCGGCGGCAAGTTCGCCAAGGCGGCGGGGGCGCCGTGGCTCGAAGCACCGCACGTGCTCGAAGCGCCGGGCGGATCGCGCAGCGAGGTCGAGGTCGTCGCCGGCGTCGACCTGTACGCGTGGCCGCACAATGAGACCTCGACGGGCGTCATGGCGCCGGTCCGCCGCGTCCAGGGCGACGAGGGCGCGCTGACCGTCATCGACGCGACGAGCGCCGCCGGCGGCGTCGACCTCGACGTCAGCGAAGCGGATGTCTACTACTTCGCCCCGCAGAAGAACTTCGCCTCGGACGGCGGCCTCTGGCTCGCACTGTTCTCCCCGGCCGCCCTCGAGCGGGTCGAGCGGATCGCGGCGAGCGGACGCTACATCCCGGAATTCCTGAGCCTGAAGAACGCCGTGGATAACTCGCGCCTCAACCAGACGCTGAACACCCCGGCGATCGCGACCCTGGTGCTCCTGGAGAACCAGCTCGAGTGGATGAACGGCAACGGCGGCCTCTCCTGGGCGGATGCGCGCACGCGCGAGTCGTCCGGTGCGCTGTACTCCTGGGCAGACGGTGTCGACTACGCGACGCCGTTCGTCACGGACCCGTCGCACCGTTCGCAGGTCGTGGTCACGATCGACTTCGACGAGCGGATCGACGCGGCGGCGATCGCCAAGACGCTGCGCGCGAACGGCATCGTCGACACGGAGCCGTACCGGAAGCTCGGCCGCAACCAGCTGCGCGTCGCCACGTTCACGGCCATCGAGCCGGCGGATGTGCGCGCGCTGATCGGCTGCATCGAGTACGTGGTCGAACGACTGGGCTGAGCGAGCGCGATGCGCCTCTGGCTCCGCGACGGCGAACGTCGGCCCGACCCGGTCCCCGTTATGAGGGAGGCCCGGCGGGCCGTCGTCGTCGGGCTAGCGCTCTGGCTGTTCGCCCTCGTCGTCGTGGTGATCGTCGGCATCCCGCTCGGCGTCAGCGACAGAGGCACCTGGGTCGGCACCATCGTCGTCGGACTCGTCCTCGGGGTGCTCGGGCTCGGCTACCTGACGGTGACGCGGCGCCGCTGACGTGCGGCGGGAGTCGGGCGCGTCATCGTCGGTCGCGTCCTCGTCGGCAGAGTCCTCGTCGGCAGCGTCCTCGTCGACCGGAGCGGCGAGCGCCGCAGCCTCCTCCGCCTCGAGGTCGAGTCCGGTGTCGATGTCCGTCTCCTCGTCGAAACCGACATCCACGCTGTCGATGTCGACCCCATCCAGGTCACCGTCGTCGTGCAGGTCGTGCACGTCGCGGTCGTCCTCGGAGTCGTCGAACTCGTCGTCCTCGTCCTCGTCGTCCTCGTCCTCGTCGTCGTCATCGCCGTCGTCGCCTTCGGCGCCCGGAACCGCGTGAGCCTCCTGGGCGGCCTGGTAGTCGGCCAGGCGATCCGACCACGGCACCCAGTCGGGAGCGAGCAGCGCCCCGTCGCCGGGCATCAGCTCCGCCTCCAGCACCGTCGGCTCGGCGTCGTCTCCGGCGCGGCCGACCGTGACGGTCCAGTGCCAGCCCGGATACCCGGGCACGCGGCACTCGAAGAACAGGGAGACGGCGCCGGACTCCTCGACCTCGTAGCCGAGGGGCTCGCCGATGGTCGACTCCGGAGTGATCTCCGCGAGAGCACCGCGGGCGAGCGGAACCGCGGCGATCAGCTCCGGGTCGGCCCGCACGGCCGGCGTCGCGTCGTCTCCGAGCTCAGGCATCCAGGTCGTCCGCGACCTTGCGCAGCACGGCGGCGATCTTCGCGCCGTGCGCCTTGTCCGGGTACTTGCCCCGGCGCAGGTTGGAGCCGATGCCGTCGAGCAGCTTCACCAGGTCTTCGACGATGATCGCCATGTCGTCCGCAGACTTGCGCTTCATCTTCGCCAGGCTCGGCGGAGCCTCCAGGACGCGCACGGACAGCGCCTGCGCGCCGCGCTTGCCGTCGGCGATGCCGAACTCGAGGCGCGACCCCGCCTTCACGACCGCACCGGCGGGGAGGGCCGAGGCGTGCAGGAAGACTTCCTGGCCGTCATCAGAGCTGATGAAGCCGAAGCCTTTCTCCTCGTCGTAGAACTTGACCTTGCCGGTTGGCATGGGAACCTCACTTCGCATGGGGGATCGGATGACCGTCCTCAATTATCCTTGATTTCGTGACCCAGCAGACCCCTCCGCCGGCATCCCGGCTCCAGCGCATCCTCGCGTACATCATCGCCGCGCTCGTTATCCTCTCCCTGGTCTGCATCGCGGCCATCCTCATCGGCACGGCGGCGGGGCAATTCGCCGCCCAGGGATCGGGGCAGGGCATCTGGCCTGCCGTGTTCCTGCTGCCGTACGGAGCGCTGCCGATCGCCTTCGTGCTGATCATCGTCCTGCTCATCGTGAGCGCGCGACGCAACCGGGCCGCGAACGCGGCGGGCGGAAACGGCACCGGACGGCCCGGCGACAACACGGGCCGGCGCTAGCGGCGTCGGCCGGCGGCCGCGCGATGACGACCACGCTCGCTCTCGCAGCGCGACTCCGGGGGCTGGACGATGACGCGCTCGTCGCCGCCTTGCACCACCGCACCTATCGGCGACAGGGCGTCGCCGACTACTTCGACCTCGGCGAGGCCCTGCTGGATGCGGACTCGCTGCAGCGCGCGCTCGCACCCCTCGACCGCATCCGGCTCGCCATCCTGGTCGTGCTCGCGCGTGCCGAGGCGCCGCTGACGCCGGCAGAGGTCTCGCGGCAGCTGGCCGGGCAGCCGGCCACGGCGGGGAGTTCGGGGGCGACCATCTCCGCGGCGTTGGATGAGCTGGCGGGGCTGCTGCTCGTCCATCCCGTGGATGAGGCGGGCGGCGCGAACGGGGATGGCGCGAACTCGGACGGCGCGAACGGGGATGGCGCGAACACGGATGGCGCGAACGCGGGTGGCGCGACAGCGCCGCGGTTCGCCGGGTACGAGCCCGTGACCGCACAGCTCGCCGCCTGGCCGGCGATGGGCCTGCCGTCTCCCGACGAGCTGCTCCGCACTCCCCCGCCGGCCGCGCTCGCGCCCGTCCCGGACACCGAGGGCCGCTTCACCGACCGCCTCGCCGCCGAGCGCGCGTTCGAGGCGGTCGCTGCCGTGTCCGAACTCGTCGCCGAACTCGGCCGCGAAGGGGCGAGGCGCCTGCAGAAGGGCGGCCTGGCCCTCCCGGCCGTGAAGCGCCTCGCGCAGGCACTCGCCGTGGATGCCGACCTCGTCCCCGTCGCCCTCTCCGCCGCCGCGAGCGCCGGCCTGGTGGCCGTGGACGACGGGATGTGGCTACCCACTGAGAGCGCCGCATCCTGGTCGCACTCTCCGACCCCCGCCCGCTGGCGCGACCTCGCCGCTGCCTGGCTGGATGCCGTCCCCGACGACGTGCGCACGCTGCTCGCCCTGCGCAGCCGGACCGCCTGGGGCGAGAGCCTCCGCGAGCACGTCGCTTGGCTGCATCCCGCCGCCATCGAGGAGGCGCAGGGCCGTGTGGATGCACACACGCACCTCGCGGAGTGGCTCGGCGTGACGGCGCATCAGGCGCCGTCCTCTGCCGGAACGGCACTCGTGGAAGCCGGCCCCGACGCGGCGACGGCCGCCATCACGGCGCTGTTCCCGGCCGAGGTGGACCGGGTGTACCTCCAGCACGACTTGACGATCGTGTCGCCCGGGCCACTCGCTCCCGAGATCGAGGGACGGCTCCGCGCGATCGCCGACCTGGAGTCGCGGGCGCTCGCATCCACGTTCCGGCTCTCGGCCGCGTCGGTGGATCGGGCGCTCACCGCGGGAGAGACGGCGGAGGGCATCCGGCAGTTCCTGTCCGAGATCTCGCTCACCGGCCTCCCGCAGCCGCTCGACTACCTCATCGCGGACGCCTCCGAACGCCACGGCCGGGTGCGCGTGCGCGCGGTGGTCGGCGAAGGTGCGCACGCCGCGGTGCGGTCGGAGGATGCGACCCTGCTGCGGACCATCCAGGTCGACCAGTCGCTCGCCTCCCTGCGGTTCGCGCTGTCCGGCCACGGGGAGCTGATCAGCCGCTTCCCCCGCGACGTGGTGTTCTGGGCGATCAGCGACGCGCGGTATCCCGTCGTGGCGGAGGACGCGGAGGGGAACGAGGTGACCCTGCGACGGCAGCGGGTCGCGCATCCTGCCTCTGCGGAGGAGCCCGACCGCGACGCCGAGCTTGTGACGCGGCTGCGGGAGGCGGAGTCCGCGGCCGTCGACGGCACCGGCGAGCGCTGGCTGGCCCGGCAGCTGGATGCG
>JBQCCO010000238.1:0-10929 GCA_051962155.1 Leifsonia sp.
CCCGACCGCGGCTACGCGTTCTCCATCCGCGGCATCGCCCGCGAGTACTCGCACGCGACCGGCGCCGCCTTCCGCGATCCGGCCGACGCGGTGCCGGTGCGTTCGGCGGCGGACCACGCCCGGGGCTTCAGCGTGACGATCGACGACACTGCGCCACTGCGCGGCCGGGCCGGCGCGAGCGTCTTCGTGACGCGCGTCGTGCGTGACGTCGACGGCACCCGACCGACGCCCGCGTGGATGATCGCCCGGCTGAAGCTGGCGGGCATCCGCTCGATCTCGCTCATCGTCGACATCACCAACTACGTGATGCTCGAGCTCGGCCAGCCCATCCACGGCTACGACCTCGACCGGCTGTCCGGCGGGATCGTCGTGCGCCGGGCGGCGCCGGGGGAGACGCTCGTCACCCTCGACGACCAGGCCCGGACGCTCGACCCGGAAGACCTCGTCATCGCCGACGATTCCGGCGCGATCGGCCTGGCCGGAGTGATGGGAGGCGCCTCCACCGAGATCGGCGCCGGAACCCGCAACGTGCTCATCGAGGCGGCCAACTTCGACCCGGTCTCCATCGCACGGACCGCACGGCGCCACAAGCTGCCGAGCGAGGCCTCCAAGCGCTTCGAGCGCGGAGTGGACCCGCAGGTCGCTGTCGCCGCGGCGGCACGCGTCGTGCAGCTGCTCGAGCAGCTCGCAGGCGGACAGGCGGACGAGCTCGGCTCGCTGCTGGACGCTTCCGAGTCCGCGGAGCCCATCCACCTGCCCGCCGGATACATCGCCGGGCTCATCGGCGTCGACTTCAGCGACGACGAGGTGCGCGGTGCCCTGGCCGAGATCGGCGGCACCGTCAGCGAAGGGGCGGAGGGCCTGCTCGTGGCTCCGCCGACCTGGCGACCGGACCTCCGCGACAAGTCGGACCTGGCCGAAGAGGTCGCCCGCATCGTCGGCTACGACCGCATCCCCTCGGTGCTGCCCGTCGCGCCTCCGGGTCGCGGGCTGACGCGCGAGCAGCGGCTGCGCCGTGCGGTCGTGCAGACGCTGGCCGACAACGGCGCGACCGAAGTGCTGTCTTTCCCGTTCGTCAGCGAGGCGCAGAACGACCTGTTCGGCGCGCCGGAGGCCGGCGGCGTTCCCGCCGTCCGGCTCGCGAACGCGCTGGACGCAACTGCGCCGTACCTGCGGACCTCGCTGCTGCCCGGCCTGCTGGAGGCTGCCAAGCGCAACCTCGCCCGCGGGCTCGTCGATCTGCGCGTGTACGAGCTCGGTACGGTGTTCCGTCCCTCGGAGGGCTCGATCGGCAGCGAGACGCTGCCGCCAGGCGCCGCCCTGCCCGGCCCCGACATCCTCGCCGGGCTGAACGCCGGCATCCCGGCGCAGCCCCGGCATCTGGCCGGACTCGTCGTGGGCAACGTTCTCGAGAAGCAGCCCGGCGTCGCCCCGGTGCCCGCGGGCCTGACCGACGCCCTCGACATGTTGCGGCAGACGGCCGCCGCGGTGGGACTCGCCGTGGACGTCGCGCAAGCGTCGCACCAGGCGCTGCACCCGGGGCGCACGGCCGAGCTGCTCGCCCGCGCCGCGGACGGAACCGTGGTGTCCGTCGGCTTTGCGGGCGAGCTGCTCCCGGCGCTCGCCCACGACCTGGACCTGCCTCGCGTGGTCGCCGTCTTCGAACTGGACCTCGACGCCCTGATCGGCGTCGCCCCGGCCGACATCGTCGCGGGCGTCATCGCGGGCTTCCCCGCCGCGACCCAGGACCTGTCCCTCGTCGTGCCGACGGACGCGCCCGCCGGCGACGTGCTGCGAGCCGTGCGGGAGGGTGCGGGTGCGCTTCTCGAGGACATCCGGCTCGTCGACGACTACCGCGGTCCTGGCCTGCCTGAGGGACACAAGAGCCTCACCTTCGCGCTGCGCTTCCGTGCCGCCGACCGCACGCTCACGGCGGCGGAGGCCACCGAGGCCAAGCTCGCCGGCGCCTCCCGCGCCGCCGACCGCTTCGGCGCGGCCATCCGCGAGTAGTCCCGCGCGCTCGGGCCGAGGCGACGCTGCGCGGGCGCACCGAACGAGACGCGTACTGAAGGAGATCGGGTGCCGAATCTCCTTCGATTGGCAGTACTGAAGGAGATTCGAACGGGGCCCGTTCGAATCTCCTTCAGTCGGCCGCACCAGATCGGATGCGAATCTCCTTCGATTGGTAGGGCTGGGGCTACCGGAGGAGATCGAGTGCCGAATCTCCTTCGATTGGTTGGGCTGGGGCTACCGGGGCAGATCGGATGCGAATCTCCTTCGATTGGTTGGGCTGGGGCTAACGGAGGAGATCGGGTGCGGAATCTCCTTCGATTGGCGGTAGGGGAGGAGATTCGAACCTCATCCCTTCGCGTCTCCTCCCCTGGCGCGGCGGGACGTGAGTAGGGCGGCAGGGGTGGGATGCGGCGGTCCCGGACAGCGGGTGAGCGACCGGATTTGGCGGGGGCCGGGGAGGGGGCGCTAGGGTTGTCCCATGCTTTCCGTCCGGTGCACCGCTTCGACGGGTGCGGCTTCCGCCGCCCGTGTCATGCGCCGACGCCTGCGCGACCGCCGAAGCTAGGCGGCGTTCCGGGCGGTCCTGTGCTGTGGATCGACGTGGGCGCCGCCGTCGCCGAGACTTCTGTCGTCCACTCGAATAAGGAACAAGCATGACTCTCTCGGTCGCCGTCGCAGGCGCCTCCGGTTACGCGGGCGGTGAGCTGTTGCGCATCCTCGCCGGGCACCCGGACTTCGAGGTCCGCACGGTCACCGCGCACCAGAACGCCGGCCATCCGCTGATCGCCCACCAGCCGCACCTCCGATCGCTCGCGCACCTGACCCTCCAGGAGACGACGCCCCAGACCCTGGCCGGGCACGACGTGGTCTTCCTCGCCCTTCCGCACGGCACCTCCGGTGCGATCGCCGCGGAGCTGCCGGAGGACACCGTGGTCGTCGACTGCGGCGCCGACCACCGGCTGGAGGACCCGGCCGACTGGGCGGCGTTCTACGGCGGCGAGTACCACGGCGCCTGGGCCTACGGAGTGCCCGAGCTGCCCCTCGCCGACGCGGAGGCCGGGCCCAACACCGCATCGGAGGCAGGACCCGACGCCGGGCCCGACGCCGCATCCGCCGGCACAGGCAAGCAGCGCGACCGGCTCCGGGGCGCCCGGCGCATCGCGGCACCCGGCTGCAACTCCAGCAGCGTCTCCCTGGCGCTCGCTCCGGGCATCCGGGCCGGTCTCATCGACGACGAGGACATCGTCGCCGTGCTCGCGGTCGGCCCGTCCGGGGCGGGCAAGTCGCTGAAGACCATGTATCTCGCCAGCGAGATCCTCGGCTCCGCCAACCCGTACGCGGTCGGCGGAACGCACCGCCACATCCCTGAGATCCAGCAGAACCTGCGCAAGGCCGGCGCCGTCTCGCCGACGCTGTCGTTCACGCCGGTCCTGGTGCCGATGTCGCGGGGCATCCTCGCGACGTCGACGGCGCGGGTGAAGCCGGGCGTCACAGCGGAGCAGGTGCAGGCGGCCTGGGAGGACGCCTACGCGGGTGAGCCGTTCGTGCAGGTGCTGCCGGCGGGGACCGTGCCGCGGACCGCCGACGTCCTCGGCGCCAACACCGTGCTCATCGGTGTGGCGCTGGATGCGGCGGCCGGTCGCGTCGTCACCGTGCTCGCGATGGACAATCTGTACAAGGGGACGGCGGGAGCCGCCATCCAATCCGTCAACATCGCCCTGGGTCTCGACGAGACCGCGGGCCTGACCGTGAACGGAGTCGCACCGTGAGCGTCGAGGCTGCAGACCGGTCCGCCACCAGAAAGGCGACCGTTTCATGAGCGTGACAGCAGCCTCCGGATTCGCCGCGGCCGGCGTGGTCGCCGGGCTCAAGGCGAGCGGCAACAGGGATCTGGCCCTCGTCCACAACCTCGGTCCGCTGAACGCCGCGGCCGCCGTCTTCACCACCAACCGCTGCAAGGCCAACCCGGTGCTGTGGAGCGAGCAGGTCATCCAGGACGGCGTCGTCTCCGCCATCGTCCTCAACTCCGGCGGCGCCAACTGCTACACGGGCGCCAAGGGGTTCCAGACCACGCACGCCACGGCCGAGGCGGTGGCCGAGAGGCTCGGGATCTCCGCGGGCGACGTGCTGGTCTGCTCCACGGGCCTCATCGGCGACCAGCTGCCGCTCGACAAGCTGATCGACGGCGTCGGCACGGCGGCGGGTGCGCTCGCGACCGACGCCGGGCTCGGCGCGGCCGAGGCGATCATGACCACCGACACGCGGCCCAAGGAGGCGGCGTTCCGGTCTCCGGACGGCTGGACCGTCGGCGGGATGGCGAAGGGCGCCGGGATGCTGGCCCCGGGCCTCGCGACCATGCTCGTCGTGATCACGACCGACGCCGTCCTCACCTCGACGCAGCTGGATGGGGCGCTGCGTTCGGCGACACGCGTGACCTTCGATCGGCTCGACTCCGACGGCTGCATGTCCACCAACGACACCGTCGCCCTGCTGGCCTCCGGCGCGAGCCGCGTCGAGCCGGACGAGGCGGACTTCACCCGCGCGCTGACGGAGGTCTGCCGCGATCTCGCCGAGCAGCTGCAGGCGGACGCCGAGGGCGCCTCCCACGACATCGCGATCGAGGTCGTCCATGCGGCGAGCGAGGACGATGCCGTGATCGTCGGGCGCGCGGTCTCGCGCAGCAACCTGTTCAAGGCGGCGATCTTCGGGAACGACCCGAACTGGGGCCGGGTCCTCGCTGCGGTGGGGACGACCGACGCGGAATTCGACCCGTACGGGATCGACGTCTCGATCAACGGCGTCCAGGTGTGCACCGCCGGCGAGCCGGATCAGCCCCGCGACCTGGTCGATCTGCATCCGCGCGCTGTCCACGTGCTGATCGATCTGCACGCAGGAGACGCGACGGCGACCATCCTCACCAACGACCTCACCCACGACTACGTGCACGAGAACAGCGCGTACGCGAGCTGATGACGAGCGAAACCGAGATGCCTCCCACCGCGATGCCGTCCACCGAGTCGACTGAGAGCCGCAGCATCGCCGAGGAGGCGGCCGCGGATCACGAGTCGGCGGCCGCCAAGGCGGCCACGCTGATCGAGTCCCTGCCCTGGCTGAAGAGCTTCCACGACCAGATCATCGTGGTGAAGTTCGGCGGCAACGCGATGGTCAGCGAGGAGTTGCAGCGAACCTTCGCCGAGGACATGGTCTACCTCCGCTACGCGGGTCTGCGTCCCGTCGTCGTGCACGGCGGCGGACCGCAGATCTCCGCGATGCTCGAACGACTCGGGATCGACTCCGAGTTCCGCGGCGGCTACCGCGTGACGACTCCCGAGGCGATGGACGTCGTCCGGATGGTGCTCACCGGCCAGATCAACCGGGACATCGTCGGCAACATCAACAAGCACGGCCCTCTCGCCGCCGGACTCTCCGGCGAGGACGCCGGGCTGTTCCAGGGCCGCCGCCGTGCGGCCGTCATCGACGGCGAAGAGGTCGACCTCGGGCTCGTCGGCGATGTGGTCGCCGTGGATCCGGAGGCGGTGCTGACGCAGCTCGCGGTGGGCCGCATCCCGGTCGTCTCCTCGATCGCGCCGGACATCGACGACGCGGGGCAGGCGCTCAACGTCAACGCCGATGCGGCGGCGGCGGCGCTCGCGGTCGCGCTGGGCGCGGCGAAGCTGGTGATCCTCACCGATGTCGCCGGCCTCTACAGCGACTGGCCGAACCGCGAATCCCTGCTCTCGAAGATCGGCGCGGACGAGTTGCGTGAGCTGCTGCCGTCGCTCGAGGCGGGCATGATCCCCAAGATGGCTGCGTGTCTGGATGCGGTCGACGGCGGGGTCGCGAAGGCGGCGATCATCGACGGGCGGATTGCGCACTCCATCCTGCTCGAAATCTTCACGCAGTCCGGCATCGGGACGGAGGTGGTGCCCGCGTGAGCGAGGACCAGAATCGGGAAGGGACCACCGCCGAGGGACGGCCGCCGGGGTCCGAGTGGCGCGACGGGTCCTGGAGGGCGCCGTTCACGGACGCGATCATGCGCACGCTGTCGACCCCGAAGCTGATGCTGGCGCGCGGCGAAGGCTGCCGGGTCTGGGATGTGGACGGCAACGAGTACCTGGACTTCCTGGCCGGCATCGCCGTGAACTCGCTCGGCCACGCCCATCCCGCCCTCGTGGAGGCGGTGAGCGCCCAGGTGGCGACGCTCGCCCACGTCTCCAACTACTTCTCGACGGCCCCGCAGCTCGAGCTGGCCGAGCGGCTGCGCACCATCACGGGTGCGGGGGAGCGCGGCCGCGTGCTGTTCGGCAACTCGGGGGCCGAGGCGAACGAGGCCGCGTTCAAGCTGGCGCGGCTGAACAAGGGCCCGCACGGGCGCCGGACGCGCGTCCTCGCCCTGCACAACGCCTTCCACGGCCGCACCATGGGGTCGCTCGCCCTCACCGGAAAGCCCCCGATGCGGGAGGCGTTCGAGCCGCTCCCCGGCGGGGTCGAGCACATCGACTCCACCATCGCTGCGCTCGAGTCGGCGATCGATGACCGGGTGGCAGCGCTCTTCGTCGAGCCGATCAAGGGCGAGGCCGGCGTGCTCGACCTGCCGGCCGGCTTCCTGCAGCGCGCCAGGGAGCTCACCGAGCAGCACGGCGTCCTGCTGATCCTGGATGAGATCCAGACCGGCATCGGGCGGACCGGTGAATGGTTCGCATACCAGCACGACGGCATCCTCCCGGACGCCGTCACCGTGGCCAAGGGGATGGCCGGGGGTGTTCCGATCGGGGCGCTCGTCACGTTCGGCTGGGCGTCCGACCTGTACACGCAGGGCCAGCACGGCTCCACCTTCGGCGGGAACCCGCTCGCGACGGCCGCCGGAAACGCGGTCCTCTCCGAGATCGAGCGCTCGGACCTGGTCGGAAACGCCGCGCGTCGGGGTGAGCAGCTGAAGGCGATCATCCGCGCGTTCGACTCGCCGCTGATCGGGGATGTCCGCGGGCACGGCCTGCTCATCGGCATCGGCCTGACGGACGGCGAGGCTCACCGGCTCTCGGATGCCGCCCTGGCCCAGGGCCTCATCATCAACGCGCCGAACGAGTCCAGCATCCGGCTGGCGCCGCCGCTCATCGTCGGGGACGCGGAGCTCGAGGAGTTCCGCGACCGCTTCGGGCGGGCTCTGGCCGCACTGTGAACTCCATGCCGACCAGGGCTTCCATGCCGACAGCGGCCTCCATGCCGATCACGACCGACATCACGAAAGGGCGGGCAGAATGACCCGGCACTTCCTCCGCGACGACGACCTCTCGCCTGCCGAGCAGGCCGAAGTCCTGTCCCTCGCGGCCGACCTGAAGCGCGACCGCTTCTCGGCGACGCCCCTGGCCGGCCCGCAGACGGTCGCCGTCATCTTCGACAAGACCTCCACCCGGACGCGCGTCTCCTTCGCCGTCGGGATCGCCGACCTCGGCGGCAACCCGCTCATCATCCAGAGCGGGGAGAGCCAGCTGGGCGGCAAGGAGTCCCTCGCCGACACGGCCCGGGTGCTGGAGCGGATGGTCTCGGCCATCGTCTGGCGCACGTTCGCACAGTCCGGGCTGGAGGAGATGGCGGCAGGGACGCGAGTTCCCGTCGTGAATGCGCTGTCCGACGACTTCCATCCGTGCCAGATCCTGGCCGACCTGCTGACCGTCCGGGAGCACAAGGGCCGCACCGAAGGCCTGACCCTCAGCTACTTCGGCGACGGGGCGAACAACATGGCGCACTCCTACCTGCTGGGCGGCGTCACCGCCGGGATGCACGTGCGGATCGCGGCACCCGCCGACTACGCACCGGCTGCCGCCGTCGTCGCCGACGCTCAGGCGATCGCGGCGCGCACCGGAGGGTCGGTCGCCGTCCTGACCGCTCCGGCGGAGGCCGCGGCGGGGGCCGACGTCATGGTCACCGACACCTGGGTCTCGATGGGCAAGGAGGACGAGAAGGCGCAGCGTGTCGCCGTCTTCGGCGACTACACCGTCGACTCCCGTCTGATGGGCCTCGCCGACCCGGACGCGATCTTCCTGCACTGCCTTCCGGCGTACCGCGGCTACGAGGTCAGCGCCGACGTGCTGGAGGGGCCGCAGTCGGTGGTCTGGGACGAGGCGGAGAACCGCCTGCACGCGCAGAAGGCGCTGCTCGCCTGGCTGCTGGAGAAGAACGAGGAGACGGTGGCATGAGCGACGCGAACGACGGCGGCAAGACCGGCGAAGGGTCGCTGTGGGGCGCACGGTTCGCCGGCGGCCCATCGCCGGAGCTCGCCGCGCTCAGCAAGTCGACGCACTTCGACTGGGAGCTGGCCGCCTACGACATCGCCGGCTCGCGTGCCCACGCCCGGGCGCTCGCCGCGGCCGGATATCTCACCCCCGAGGAGCTCGACGGGATGCTGGCCGCGCTCGACGAGCTCGACCGCGATGTCGCCTCCGGCGCTTTCGTCGCAGCGGAGTCGGATGAGGATGTGCACGGCGCGCTCGAGCGCGGCCTCATCGACCGGGCGGGGCCGGAGATCGGTGGCAAGCTCCGGGCAGGTCGCAGCCGCAACGACCAGATCGCCACGCTCGTCCGCCTGTACCTCCGCGACCACGCGGGCGTCATCGCCGAGCAGGTGATCGCCCTCGTGGATGCGATCGCGTCCCAGGCGGACGCGCATCCCCTCGCCGTCCTCCCGGGCCGCACGCACCTCCAGCACGCGCAGCCGGTGCTGCTGGCGCACCACCTTCTCGCGCACTGCTGGCCGCTGGTGCGCGACCTGGAACGCCTGCGCGACTGGGATGCGCGCGCCGATGTGTCGCCGTACGGGTCCGGCGCGCTCGCCGGCTCCACGCTGGGGCTGGATCCGCTGGGCGTGGCCCGCGAGCTCGGCTTCTCGCGCAGCTCGGAGAACTCGATCGACGGCACCGCCTCCCGGGATGTGGTGGCCGAGTTCGCGTTCGTGGCGGCGCAGATCGGCATCGACCTCTCCCGGTTCGCCGAAGAGATCATCCTGTGGAACACGCGGGAGTTCGGCTTCGTCACCCTCGACGACGGCTACTCCACGGGGTCGTCGATCATGCCGCAGAAGAAGAACCCCGACATCGCGGAGCTCGCCCGAGGCAAGGCGGGGCGCCTGATCGGCAATGTCACGGGCCTGCTGACCACGCTGAAAGGCCTCCCGCTCGCGTACAACCGCGACCTGCAGGAGGACAAGGAGCCGGTCTTCGACTCCGTGCGGACGCTCGAGACCGTGCTCCCCGCCTTCACCGGGATGGTCGCGACGCTCCGGTTCCACACCGATCGGATGGCGGAGCTGGCGCCGCAGGGCTTCTCGCTCGCGACGGACGTGGCGGAGTGGCTCGTCAAGCGGCATGTGCCGTTCCGGACCGCGCATGAGCTGAGCGGCAGTCTCGTCCGCTTCGCCGAGGAGAACGGCCTGGAGCTGCACGAGGTCGACGACCAGCAGCTGGCCGCGATCTCCCCGCTGCTGACCCCGGAGGTGCGCTCGGTGCTCTCGGTCGAGGGCTCGGTGGCCAGCCGGGACGGGATCGGCGGCACGGCCCCGGTCCGCGTGGCCGAGCAGCTCGCGGCACTCACCGACAACGTCCGCAAGGCCGCGCTGGCCCTGCGCTCCTCCCGAAGGGATCTGGTCTGATGGCGCGGTTCGAACCGGAGAGAAAGCGTCCGTGGATCATCACGGCAATCGTCGTGGTCGCCGTGGCGGTCGTCATCGTCGGGCTGATCGTGACCCTGGCCGTGGGCGGCCGGATCTTCTGAGGTGACGCTGCACCGCCCCGAGCGCACCGCCTTCCTGTCGTCGTCGCTGGAGGTCGCCCCGCGGCTCCTCGGCGCCGTGCTGCGCCATGAGACGCCGGAGGGCACGGTCGCGCTGCGCATCACGGAAGTGGAGGCGTACGTCGGCGACGGCATCGACCCGGGGTCGCACGCCTTCCGCGGCAGGACCAAGCGGAACGCGGTCATGTACGGTCCGCCCGGGCACGTCTACACCTACTTCACGTACGGGATGCACGTCTGCGCGAACATCGTCTGCTCGCCCGAGGGGGAGGCGTCTGCGGTGCTCCTGCGGGCGGCCGAGGTGATCGAGGGGGAGGAGCTCGCGGAGCGGCGGCGGGTCGGAGCGAGCGGCCGCAGCATCCCGCACCGCGACCTCGCGCGGGGGCCCGCTCGGCTCGTCGTGGCGGCCGGGATGAGCCTGGCGGACGATGGAGCTGACCTGTTCCGTCCTCCGTTCGAGCTGCTGCTGCCGAGTGAGCAGCTGGAGTACGCGACGGGTGCACGCACCGGCGTGTCCGGCGCAGGCGGAGGTCTCGCCTTCCCCTGGCGCTACTGGCTTCCGGGTGACCCGACGGTGTCGCCCTACAAGCGGCATCCCCGCGCCCACACGTGACGTCCAAGCGGCAACATTCGTGACGAATGTCGCGCTCTGCCTCAGCCCGCGGCCATCCGGAAGAGGCCGGCGCACGCGCACGCCCAGATGATGCTCGTCAGGCTGCCGATGATGAAGCGCTCGCGCGCCTCGGCCTCCTCCAGCTCGGTGAAGCGCCCGACTCCCTTGATGGCGATGAGCACCGCGAGGCCCTCGGGGAAGCCCGCCATGATCGTGCCGGCGGCGGCGAACCGCTCCAGCAGGCCGATCGTCATGCCTCCGCGCAGGACCTCCCGCGTCGTCACGCCCTGCGCCGTCATCTCGTGCACCAGGATGCCGCCGTGCGGACTCAGCTCGGTGGTGCTCCGCGTCGCCAGCGCCAGGACGAGCTGAGCCGCCGGTCCGCCGCCGAGCACGGCCAGTGCGAGCGCGACGATCCCGATGAGCAGCCGGAACGCGAGCGGCGCATGCTGGCCCGGAAGGAGGAGGACGATGAACGCCGCGGCCAGCAGCCCCGCAGCGCAGTACACCAGTGGCCG
>JBQCCO010000239.1:0-8161 GCA_051962155.1 Leifsonia sp.
GAGCTGAGCGAGGAGGAGGCCCGGACGGTCACCCGGTTCCTCACGAAGATGCGGCGGACCGTCGACGGCATCGGCGCGCAACGACACGCGAATAGGCCGGAAAGACCCTGACGTCAAGGGGATTGTTCGACAACCGAAACAGTTGTTGTGTGGAGCGCGTCAAGGAAAGGACAACCCCTCCATGAACATCCTGCTCATCATCATCGCCATCATCGCGATCATCCTGCTGCTCACCGGTGGCTTCGTGCAGTCGTTGAACTTCCTGCTGTGGGTGGGAATCATCCTGCTGGTCCTGGCCGTGATCGTCTGGCTGGTGCGGCTGCTTACCGGGAGCCGACGGGTATAGGAGGCATCCCATGAGTCTCGGCGCAGGAATCTTCCTCGTCGTCGTCGGTGCGATCCTCGCGTTCGCCTTGAACGTCCAGGTCAGCTGGATCGACCTCCACCTGGTGGGGTACATCCTGATGGTCGCCGGCGTGATCGGCGTCATCGTCGGGATCATCCTGATCACGCGGCGTCGCACCTCCATCGCCACGACGCGCACAGCGGTCGACCCTGCGACGGGCGATCGGGTGACGCGCCGGTCGGGCGAGTCGGACGACATCGTCTGACACCTCTCCCCTTCACGAACCCGGAAGACCCTGTGCCCCGACGCAACTGGGTCTTCCGCATGTCCGAGGCCGGCCGTCGCTCCAGCGGCCGCGCCGCTCACTCCATCGTGTCGAGGATGCCCACCAGGTCGTCGAAGGTCGTCAGCGGGTTCAGGATGGCGAAGCGCGAGTTCGGACGGCCCGCATGCGAGCTCGGGGTGACGAACGCGCGCTGCTCCTCCAGCAGCCGCGCGGACCACACCGCGTAGTCCTCCTTGGCCCACCCCTCCCGCTCGAACACCACGACAGAGAGCTGCGGGCGCCGCACCAGGCGGAAGCCGTCGCGCCGTTCGAGCTCGTCGGCGATCTGTGCGGCGAGCCGGATGGATGCGGTGATCGCTTCGCGATAGGCGGCCGCACCGTGCGACGCCAGCGAGAACCAGAACGGCAGCCCGCGCGCACGACGCGTCAGATGCGCCGCGTAGTCGGACGGGCTCCACTCGGTCGTGTCGGTGAGCGTGTCGAGGTACTCGGCGTGCTGCGTGTGGGCACGCCGGCCGGCCTCCGGGTCGCGGTAGATCAGGGCGCAGGCGTCGAACGGCGCGAACAGCCACTTGTGCGGGTCGACGATGACCGAGTCGGCGTGCTCGACGCCGGAGAACCGCTGGCGCGCGAGCGGCGACAGCATCCCGGCCAGGCCGTACGCGCCGTCGATGTGCAGCCAGAAGGAGAACTCGGACTTGAGTGCGGCGATCGAGGCGATGTCGTCGACGATGCCGAAGTTGGTGGAGCCGCCGGTCGCGACGACCGCGAGAACCGCGTCCCCGTACTCCTGCAGGGCCGGACGCACCGCATCCCCGGTCAGCACGCCCGACTCGCCCGGGGAGACCGCCACGACATCCACATCCATCACCCGGGCAGCGGACGAGATCGAGGAGTGCGCCTCGGCGCTGCAGACGATCACCCAGCGCCCGCTGGGGTTTCCATGCTCCGTCCGGGCGACATCGCGCGCCGCGACGAGGGCGGAGAGGTTGCCGAGCGTCCCGCCCTGCACGAACACACCGCCCGCGGTGGGCGGCAGCCCGAACTCGGCGGCCAGCCAGGAGAGCACCTGGTTCTCGGCGTAGACGGCCCCGGAACCCTCTAGCCAGGACCCGCCGTACACGGCGCTGGCGGACACGACCAGGTCGAAGGCGGTGGCCGCCTTCGTCGGCGCGGTGGGAATGAACGACAGGTACCGCGGGTGGTCGGTCGTGATGCAGGCCGGTGCGAGGACGTGCTCGAACAGGGCGAGCGCCCGCTCCGCGCCCATCCCCGACTCGGAGACGGTCTGCCCTGCGAGGCGGCGCAGCTCGAACTCGGGCAGTGGCTTGTCCAGCGGCGTATCCTCGCTGAGGATGCGGCGGCGCGAGTAGTCGAGCACCAGGTCGACGAGTTCGCGGGTCTCCGGCGTCACGGCGTGCATCCGATCGTGCGGCTGGGCTGGCGTGCTGGTCATGAATCCTCCGTCGGCCATGCTGTCACAAAGATCCCGCATCCGTTTGGCAGGCGACGCAACGATCCTGCGGTGTTGACGCACTGAGCGCACGATTCTCGTACGCGGTGGGCTGTTCCTGATAGCGTCGAGCGGTGAGCGACACGCCCCGAGCGGATATCCGCAGCGACGCTGCGCTCGTGTCCCGCCTGCTCGCCGAGCAGCATCCCGACCTCGCGGGCGAACTGCGGTTGGTCTCGGACGGCTGGGACAACCAGCTGTACCGCCTCGGCGAGGACCTCGCCGTTCGCATCCCGCGCCGGGAGGTGGCCGCCCACCACATCGAGCACCAACAGCGGATGCTGCCGTCGATCGCTGCGCGGGTGCACGTCGCCGTCCCCGTCCCCCTCCGGACCGGAGTGCCGTCCGCCGCGTTCCCCTGGCCGTGGAGCGTCGTCGAGTGGTTCGACGGCATCGACGGAGCCTCCGTGGATGCGGCGGACCGCGCGGGCATCGCCGAGCCGCTGGCGGAGTTCGTCGGCGAGCTCGCCGTTCCGGCGCCCGATGCTCCGCGCAACCCCGTGCGTGGAGTGCCGCTGGCATCCCGCCACGAGGTGGTCCGCGAGCGGCTTCGGTCGCTGTCCGGACGGATGGAGGTGGCCGGCCTCGAGCAGGCCTGGCGCGAGGCCCTCGACGCCCCGCCCTGGGACGGCACGCCGCTGCTGCTCCACGGCGACCTGCATCCCGGGAACCTGCTGCTCACCGCCGAGGGCGGCTTGGCCGCCGTGCTCGACTTCGGGGATTTGACGTCCGGCGACCCGGCGACCGACCTCGCGACCGCGTGGCTGACCTTCGAGGGGGATGCACGCGAGCGCTTCCGCCGCACGCTGCCCGTGCCGCCCGACACCGCGACCTGGCGCCGGGCCCGCGGCTGGGCGGTCGTCATGGCCTCCGCCCTGGCGACCGCCTCGGACGACAACCCCCGGATGGCGTCGCTGGCCCGTCACGCCCTGACGCAGCTCGCGACCTGACCCGCTGGCTACAGCCCGCGCTCGTGCGTGGTGCCGGTCACCGGCTGGCCGAGCTCGTCGACGGCGATCAGGCCGGTCGAGCTGGCGGCCGCCACGGCGAGCCGCTCGATCCAGTCGCGGTCCAGCGCCGGCGGCCGGGACCCGCTGAACCGGAAGCGGAGCGGGATGGAGGGATCGATCCACACCGTGGTGCGCCCGTCGCCGTTCTCGGGCGTCTCCCGCCAGCTCAGCGCGAAGGACTCCTTGCGGCGGAGCTTGGACACGATCACGACTTCCAGATGCGCCAGAACGCGATCCTCGAACGAGATCTGCGTGCTGCTGTCGTACATCATGTAGCCCATCGAGCACCTCCCGGCTTCACCGTACGCCTCACGGGGATGATTACCGCAGGACTACGCCGCGGATGTGTCGCAGGGATGCCCGGTCATCGTCGGCGGTACGCGTCGGCGGCCGGGCAGTCGAACGGGTCGCGGGCGCTCAGCCCGACCTCGTTGAGGTACCGGATGACGATCGCATACGACTGCACCAGGGTGGTCTCGGTGTACGGGATGCCGAGCCCGGCGCAGTGCGCCATGGTCAGCTGACGGGCGCGTGCGAGGTGCGGCCGCGGCATGCTCGGGAAGAGGTGGTGCTCGATCTGGTGGTTGAGGCCGCCCATGAACATGTTCATCCGCCAGCCACCGGCGATGTTGCGGGAGGTGAGGACCTGCTTGTCGAGGAAGTTGACGCGCGAGCCCTCGGGCAGCTGCGGCATGCCCTTGTGGTTCGGCGCGAACGAGGCGCCCATGTAGAGGCCGAAGACGGCGAGCTGGACGCCGAGGAACGCGAACGCGACGCCCACCGGCAGCAGCAGGAAGACGGCGCTGACGTAGATCGCGAACCGGACGAAGATGGCCGTGAGTTCCCGCGCGCGGCCGGGAATCGGCGTCTTGCCGAGAAGGGACCGCACGGATGTCACGTGGAGGTTGACGCCCTCCAGGAGCAGGAGCGGGAAGAAGAGGTAGCCCTGGCGGCGGGTGAGCGCACGCTGGAATCCCGTCGCCCGTGCCGCGTCCGCCTCGGTGAACGAGATCGTGTCGCGGGCGATGTCCGGGTCTTTGCCGATCGTGTTCGGGTTGGCGTGATGACGGGTGTGCTTCGTCATCCACCACTGGTAGCTCATCCCGACCAGCCAGGTCGCGAGAAAACGGCCCGCGCGATCGTTGGCGGGGCCGGAGGCGAAGACCTGACGGTGCGATGCCTCATGGGCGAGGAAGGCGAACTGGGTGAAGATGACGCCGAGCGCTCCGGCGATCAGGAGGGTGAACCAGGAGTCGCCGAGCAGGACCAGACCGGCGACAGCGCCGGCGAGTGCCAGGGCGACGACGGCGAACGTCAGGATGTAGAAACCGCGCCGGCGTTCGAGGAGACCCTCGTCGCGCACCTGAGCGAGCAGATCGCTATAGCTGCTGGTGATCGGCGGGCGGGCGGACCGCGCCTTGGTGGTCCGGATCGGACCGAGAACGGCTGTGGTCACGGTGGGCCTCCGCTGTGTCAGACGACTTCCCAGCCGAGGTAGTAGGCAGATGCCCGAGATTCTCGAAGCATATGCGTCGTTCCTGGGCAGGAGCACGGAATGGCGCGCCGCCAGGAGGGAGGGATCGGTGCGGGGCCGGAAGCCGGTCCCGCACCGACGGGGATCAGGCCGGGCGGATGTCCGACGCCTGCAGGCCCTTCGGGCCGCGCGTCACCTCGTACTCGACCTTCTGGTTCTCCGTCAGGTTGCGGAAGCCGCCCTCTGACTGGATCTCGCTGTAGTGGGCGAACACGTCGGCGGTGCCGTCATCGGGCGCGATGAATCCGTAGCCCTTTTCCGTGTTGAACCATTTGACGGTGCCTGTAGCCATCGTTTTTCTTTCCTTCTTATTCGTATACGGGACCGCTCGAGCGGCCCCGTTCAGCCGCACCGATGGCGCGGACGTGTGTGGGCTGCGACGGCAGTTGCCGGTCGCGGCGGATTGCCGAGGAGGGGGTCGGGGTCGCCCTCGTCGGGGAGCTGAACGGCGGTAGCTGCCGTGCGGAGGGGGAGATATCGGTCCTTTCGCGGCATCGCCGCGGATTCATTCGTTCCGATGCGCGACGGCGTCGTCCGATCGGAGTCCCGCCAGCCTACAGGAGATCGGCCGTCAACTCACCCCCGTTCTGCAACGACCTCCGCCGGACCGCGCGAAAGCACGCATCCGCCGGCCGCGACGTTCGTGACGAATGTGCACTCCGACGGCGTCGAAGGGAACATTCGTGGCGAACGTCGGGAGCAGCAGCAGGGGAAGGGCTACCAGTCGTTGCCGACGCGGATGAGCTTCTTGTTGACGAACTCGTCCGCGCCGAAACGGCCCAGCTCCCGGCCCGAGCCGGAGCGCTTCACGCCGCCGAAGGGCAGCTCCGCGCCGTCGGCGAGGACGACGTTCACGAAGACCATGCCCGCTTCGATCCGGTCGGCCACGCGCGAGGCCTGCTCTTTGTCGGTCGTGTAGAGATAGGAGCCCAGGCCGAAGGGGGTGTCGTTCGCGATGCGGACCGCCTCGTCCTCGTCCTTCGCGCGGTACACCTGGGCGACCGGCCCGAAGAACTCCTCCTGGGAGGCCGGGTTGCCGGGCGCGACATCCGTCAGCACGGTCGTCTCGAAGAAGGCGCCGTTGCGACCGCCGCCGCGAACGAGCTTCGCACCGTTCTCGACCGCGCGCTTGACCTGCTCGTCGAGGGTCTCTGCGGCGCGGAGCGACGATAGCGGGCCGAGCGCCGAATCCTCGGAGGTCGGGTCGCTCGCCTCCACTTCGGCCAGCTTCGCCGTGAACTTCTCCAGGAACGGCTCGTACAGCTCGTCGATCACGACGAACCGCTTGGCGGCGTTGCAGGACTGGCCGCTGTTGTCCAGGCGAGCATCCACCGCATTCTGCACGGCCGCATCCAGGTCGTCGGTGGAGAGCAGGATGAACGGGTCGGAGCCGCCCAGTTCGAGCACGACCTTCTTGAGGTTGCGTCCGGCGATCTCCGCGACCTTCGCGCCGGCACGCTCGGAGCCGGTCAGCGAGACGCCCTGGACCCGCGGGTCGGCGATGACCCTCTCGATCTGCTCGTGGCTCGCGTAGATGTTGACGTAGGCGCCTTCCGGGAAGCCGGCGTCGAGGAAGATCTGCTGGATGGCCGCCGCCGACTCCGGGCACTGCTCCGCGTGCTTCAGCAGGATGGTGTTGCCGATCACCAGGTTCGGCCCGGCGAAGCGGGCCACCTGGTAATACGGGAAGTTCCAGGGCATGATGCCGAGCAGCACGCCGAGTGCCGAGCGGCGGATGATCGCGGAGCCGTCGCCGTCGAGCAGCCGGATGGGCTCGTCCTGCAGGAACTCGTCCGCGTGGTCCGCGTAGTACTCGTAGATGGCTCCGGCGAAGTCGGCCTCGGCCAGCGCCTGCTCGACCGGCTTGCCCATCTCGAGCACGATGATGTCGGCGAGCTGCTGGCGGCGCTCGGCGTGGAGTTCCCCGACGCGCCGGATGAGGGCTGCCCGCTCCTGCACGGTGGTGGATCGCGACCAGTCGCGGAAGGCGTCGTCCGCCGCGGCGATCGCCGCGTCCAGGTCGGCATCGCTGATGGTGTCGAAGGTCTTGACCGTCTCGCCGGTGGCGGGGTTGGTCACGGCGTAGCTCATGGCGCTCCTCTTCTTCGCTGAAACGGGGCCGGCCTCGCGAACGGGGACTCGCCCAACATGACAATACGTCGTGCGAGGCCACTGTGGATCGCCACCTCGTCTACACGGATCGCCTCCCCTCGACACGGCGTACAGCGCTTCGGCACCGCCTGGATCGAATCTGCGGGCCCTCGCAGCATCCTTGCCTTTACGCAAACGCAGCGTTCAATGGGCGGCACCCGCGGCGTTCACCGCGGCTGATTCGAGGAGGTGCTTGTGGAACTGGATGGAAAGGTCGCGATCGTCACCGGCGGCAACACCGGGATCGGGGCGGCCATCGTCCGATCCCTCGCCGCGGCCGGCGCCGCAGTCGTCATCGACTATGTCGCACAGCCGGAGGACGCGGCCGATCTGGTGAAGGACATCGCCGCCGGGGGCGGCCGGGCCGTCGGAGTGGAGGCGGACGTGACGACCGTCGCCGGCATCGACAAGCTGATCGGAACTGCGGTCGACCGGTTCGGCCGGCTGGACGCCTTCGTCAACAACGCCGGCATCGAGAAGCGGCACAGCCTCCTCGAACTGGACGAGGAGACGTTCGAGAAGGTGATGGCCGTCAACGTCAAGAGCGCCGTCTTCGGCACCCAACGCGCGGCGAAGCGCTTCATCGACCAGGGCTCGGGTGGGGTGGTGGTGAACATCTCGTCGGTGCACGAGGACTGGCCGATGCCCGGCAACCTGACCTACTGCGTGTCGAAGGGCGGGATGCGGATGCTCACGCGTACCGCCGGCGTGGAGCTGGGGCCGCAGGGCGTCCGGGTGGTGAGCGTGGCGCCGGGCGCCGTGAACACTCCGATCAACGAGCAGACCATGAAGGACGACTCCCTCCGGCAGAAGCTGGAGAACTCCATCCCGCTGCGGCACGTCGCAGACCCTTCCGAGATCGGGGACGTCGTCGCCTTCGTCGTCTCGGACGCCGGCAAGTACATGACAGCGACGACCGTGTTCGTGGACGGCGGCATCATGCACGGCAGCGTGGGTCTATGACCACGAACCGGATCGAGGACTACGCCATCGTCGGCGACCTCCACACCGCGGCGATGGTGTCCGCGTACGGGTCCGTCGACTGGATGTGCCTGCCGCGGTTCGACTCCCCCGCATGCTTCGCCGCCCTCCTCGGCAGTGAGGAGGCGGGCCGCTGGCTGCTGGCGCCCGCCGGGTCCGGCCGGTGCACCCGGCGCCGCTACCGCGACGAGACCCTGATCCTCGAGACGGAGTGGGAGACGGCCAACGGGCAGGTGCGCATCATCGACTTCATGCCCGTCCGCGACCACGCCGCCGACCTGGTGCGCATCGTCGAAGGCGTCTCGGGCGTCGTCGAGATGGAGATGGAGCTGATCTTCCG
>JBQCCO010000240.1:0-27543 GCA_051962155.1 Leifsonia sp.
GCAAGGCGTTCTCCGAGCGCTACGCCCACTACGTCGCCGAGGCCGAGGCCGGCAACCTGCGGATGTTCAAGAAGATCAGCGCCCGCGCGCAGTTCAAGGACATCCTGATGAGCCTGCAGACCACCAGCCACCCGTGGCTGACCTGGAAGGACACGATCAACAACCGCGCCCTCAACAACAACACGGGCACCATCCACCTCTCCAACCTGTGCACCGAGATCACGCTGCCGCAGGACCGCGACAACGTCTCGGTCTGCAACCTGGCCTCGATCAACCTGGCGCGCCACCTGGTCGACGGGAAGATGGACTGGGTCCGCATCGAGGAGAGCGCACGCCAGGCGGTCCGCCAGCTGGACAACCTGATCGACATCACGCTCTCGAGCGTGCCGGAGGCGGACTTCTCCAACCAGCAGAACCGCGCCATCGGCCTGGGCGTCATGGGCTTCACCGACCTCGTCGAGAAGCTCGGCCTCAGCTACGAGAGCGAGGAGGCGTACGACCTGATCGACGAGATCATGGAGCACGTCTCGTACGCCGCCATCGACGAGAGCGCCGACCTGGCGCAGGAGCGCGGTGCGTACCCGAACTTCGAGGGATCGCGCTGGTCGAAGGGCCTCGTGCCCTACGACTCGATCGCCCTGACGGAGGCCGACCGCGGCCTGCCGATCACGGTCGACCGCACCATTCGCCTCGACTGGGACCGCCTGCGCGAGAAGGTCAAGGGCGGGATGCGCAACGCGACGCTCATGGCGATCGCGCCCACCGCATCCATCGGTCTCGTCGCGGGCACGACGCCCGGCTTCGACCCGCAGTTCTCGCAGATCTTCAGCCGGTCGACCTCGTCGGGCAAGTTCCTCGAGGTCAACCGCAACCTCGTCGAGACGCTGCAGGAGCGCGGGCTCTGGCAGGACGTGCGTGAGGCGATCCTGCGGTCGCAGGGCGACATCCAGAACATCGCCGAGATCCCGGACGAGGTGAAGGCGACGTTCAAGACGAGCTTCCAGCTCTCGCCGTACTCCTTCATCGAGGTGGCCGCTCGTGCGCAGAAGTGGATCGACCAGTCGATCAGCCGCAACATGTACCTCGAGACGCGCGACCTCGGCGACATGATGGACATCTACTACGCGGCCTGGGAGAAGGGCGTCAAGACGACGTACTACCTCCACATGAAGCCGCGTCACCAGGCCGAGCAGTCGACCGTCAAGGTCAACAAGGCGGAGGAGATCTCCGGCGGCCGCAAGGGCTTCGCGACGGTCGGCGCGGGCGCTCCGGCAACGGCGGGAGCAACGGCAGGGGCATCGACTGGATCGACCGAGTCGGCCCCCTCCCCGGCTCCGGCCGCTCCCGCACGGCGTGGCTTCGGCTTCGGAGGCCTCACCTCCACCAGCACCGCGGGTGGTGAGAACGCGTGAACACCACCAAGATCGAGGACTACTACGTCCCCGTCGACCCGATGGACGACCTGCAGTGCGACTCCTGCCAGTAGTCCTCACCAACCGCATCCGGCCGTAAGCAACGAGGAGAAGAAACACGATGGCGATTCTGGGAACGGGAATCGAAGAGGGCCTGCTGCTGAAGCCGGTCAAGTACCAGTGGGCGATGGACCTGTACGACCAGGCCGTCGCGAACACGTGGTTCCCGAACGAGATCCAGCTGGGCGAGGACATCGCCGACTTCAAGCGGATGACGGACGAGGAACGCCACGCGGTCACCTTCCTGATGAGCTACTTCAACCCGAACGAGCTGTTGGTCAACAAGGCGCTGGCCTTCGGGGTGTACCCCTACATCAACGCGGCCGAGGCGCACCTCTACCTCGCCAAGCAGATGTGGGAGGAGGCGAACCACTGCATGTCGTTCGAGTACGTCCTCGAGACGTTCCCGATCGACCGCGAGCAGGCGTACAACTCCCACGTCGACATCCCGTCGATGGCGCGCAAGGAGGAGTTCGAGGTCCGCTTCATCAAGCGGATGACCGAGCAGGCGCTGGACATCACCACCACCGAGGGCAAACAGGACTTCATCCGCAACCTGGTGGCGTACAACGTCATCCTCGAGGGGATCTGGTTCTACTCGGGCTTCATGGTGGCGCTGTCGTTCCGTCAGCGGAACCTGCTGCGCAACTTCGGCTCGCTGATCGACTGGGTGGTGCGCGACGAGTCGCTGCACCTCAAGTTCGGCATCAACCTCATCCTCACCGTGCTGGAGGAGAACCCCGACCTGCAGACGCCGGAGTTCGCCGCCGAGATCCGCCAGATGATCCTGGATGCCGTCGAGATGGAGGAGCAGTACAACCGCGACCTCCTGCCGGGCGGCATCCTGGGCCTGAACGCCAACTACATCAATCAGTACGTGCGGTACCTGGCGGACCGCCGTCTGGAGGAGCTGGGCTTCGAGGCCGAGTACAAGGTCTCGAACCCGGCCAAGTGGATGGCGACCGCCAACGACACTCTGGAGCTGGTGAACTTCTTCGAGGCGACCAACACCTCCTACGAGTCGAACGCGAAGGCGTCCAGCGGGCGCTGACATGAGTACGGAGAACTCTCCGCTGATCAGCGCCGCCGCGCTGGACGTCGCACTCGGCGCCGAGTCCCTCTGGAGCGCCGCCGGCGGGCGGCGCTCGTCGTGGCGCGTGCTCGACGTGCGGTGGAAGCTGGGCGGTCCGCCCGGTCGTGAGGAGTACGAGCGCGGCCACATCCCGGGTGCCGTCTACGTCGACCTCGAGACCGAGCTGGCCGGACACGGCGCACCGACCGATGGCCGCCACCCGCTGCCGGAGGAGGACGACTTCCAGGCGGCGGCCCGGCGCTGGGGCCTCGACGACGGAGACGGCGTGGTCGTCTACGACGACGCCTTCGGAACCTCCGCCGCACGAGCGTGGTGGCTGCTTCGTCATGCGGGCGTGCGGGACGTCCGGGTGCTCGACGGCGGTCTGGCCGCCTGGCGCGACGCGGGGCTGCGTGTGGAGACGGGGTCGGTGGTGACTCGTCCGGGCAACATTGGACTCCGCTTCGGCGCGCTTCCCACCCTCGACGGTGACGCTGCTGCGGCGCTGGCGGCCGGCGGCGACGGGATCCTGCTCGACGCGCGAGCGGCGGAGCGGTTCCGCGGCGAGGTGGAGCCGATCGATCCCCGGCCCGGGCACATCCCCGGGGCGGTCAGCGCGCCGACGACGGACAACCTCGACGGGAGCGGCCGGATGCTGCCGCCGGCGGCCCTCGCCGCGCGATTCCGAGCGCTCGGAGTCGACGACGAGACGCGCGTCGGGGTCTACTGCGGATCGGGTGTGACCGCCGCCCATGAGGCGCTTGCGCTGGTCAGCGCCGGTTTCGGGATGCCGTCCCTGTATCCGGGCTCCTACTCGGCGTGGTCGAACGACCCGGCACGTCCCGTCGCCACCGGGGACTGACCGCTCCGCGACCACAGGACACCGGCGACCCGGCCCGCGGATTCGCGCACTGGAGCGCCCGGACACACGGTTTCAGCCGCCTGAAGACGGAAACGTGCTCGAAATGCGCGTGTTATCCGCTGTTCTTCGCGCGAATTAGTGTTGAGAAGCGGTTACGCCGCTACGGTATCCTCCACTTACCCTTGCAATACTGAGACACATTCCTGCACCAGGAAGAAGGACGACAATTATCATGCGCATTCGTACCGCGACACCCATCGTCGCCGTCGCCGCCCTCGCAGCGCTCGCGCTCACCGGCTGCGTCGACAACTCCACGCCCTCCGGCAGCTCAACGTCGAGCGCCGGCGCGGGAGTGAAGAAGGACGACGCTCTCGCGAGCCAGCTGCCGCAGAGCGTCAAGGACGCCGGAAAGCTCGTCGTCGGCATGGACGACACCTACCCGCCGAACGAGTTCAAGGACGACAACGGAAACCCGGTCGGCTGGGAGGTGGACCTCGCCAACGCCATCGGCGACAAGCTGGGCGTGAAGACGAGTTTCGCGATCGCGAAGTTCGACAACATCATCCCGAGCATCACGGGCGGCAAGGACGACTACGGAATGTCGTCGTTCACCGACACGACGGAGCGCGAGAAGCAGGTCGACTTCGTCAACTATTACTCCGCCGGAATCCTCTGGGCGTCGGCCAAGGGTAAGACGATCGACCCGGACAACGCCTGTGGTCTCAAGGTGGCCGTGCAGTCCACCACCTTCGAGGACACCGACGAGGTCCCCGCCAAGTCGAAGAAGTGCACGGACGCCGGCAAGCCGGCCATCCAGGCGCTCCGCTACGACAACCAGGACGACGCCACCAACGCCGTCATCCTCGGCAAGGCGGACGCCCTCAGCGCCGACTCGCCGGTCACCCTCTACGCCATCTCGAAGTCGAGCGGCAAGCTCCAGGAAGCCGGCAAGACCTTCGACCAGGCACCGTACGGCCTCCCGGTCAAGAAGGGCTCGGCCCTCGGACCGGTCCTTCAGAAGACCGTCCAGGCCCTGATCGATGACGGCACGTACAAGAAGATCCTCGACAAGTGGGGCGTCGGCGACGGCGCGGCCACGACCGCCGAGCTCAACGCGGCCGCGAAGGGCTGACCTTCATGTCCCAGAGCAACACCGCCCGGCCGTCGACGGGATCCTTCCCGTCGCCGGCCGGGGGCCGTTCCGAGCCGATCAAGGCGGTCAAGCTCCGGCATCCGGGGCGGATCGTCCTGGCCGCGGTCCTCCTCCTGCTCCTCGTCTGGTTCGTCGTGGATGCGGCGAACCGGGATGCGTACGGCTGGCAGTACGTCGGCAAATACGTCTTCGACAAGCGCATCAGTGCTGCTGCGCTCGTCACCCTCCAGCTCACCGTCTATTCGATGATCATCGGTGTCCTCCTCGGACTGATCCTCGCGGTGATGCGGCTCTCGCCGAACCCGGTCGTGAAGTCGGTCGCCTGGCTCTACCTGTGGGTCTTCCGCGGGACCCCGGTGTACGTCCAGCTGGTGTTCTGGGGCCTGTTCTCGCTGATCTACCCGCACATCTTCCTCGGGGTGCCGTGGACGCAGCTCGGGATCGACCTCAACCTCGGGTTCATGCAGAACGCGTTCATCATCGCGTTCGTGGGGCTGGCCCTCAACGAGGCCGCCTACATGGCGGAGATCGTGCGAGCCGGACTACTCTCCGTCGATCAGGGGCAGGAGGAGGCGGCGACAGCGCTCGGGATGTCGTGGTGGCAGACCATGACCCGTATCGTCATCCCGCAGGCCATGCGCGTCATCATCCCGCCGACCGGCAACGAGGTCATTTCGATGCTGAAGACGACCTCGCTGGTGGCGGCCATCCCACTCACGACCGACCTGTACGGGGTCGCGCGCGACATCTCGGCAGTCACGTACACGCCCATCCCGCTGCTGATCGTGGCGTCGCTGTGGTACCTGCTGTTCACCTCCCTCCTGATGGTGGGGCAGTACTTCCTCGAGAAGCGGTTCTCGCGTGGCGTGAATGCGCGGCGACCCGACCGCAACGAGCCCGCGATGGCGACCGGGGCCCTCCCGGCTGCCGGCGCCCCGGACGGCAACGACCTCGGAGGCAAGGGATGACCGACACGAACACGACACCGATGGTCCTGGCCGAGGGCGTCTCGAAGAGCTTCGGCTCGAACGAGGTGCTCAAGGGCATCGACCTCCGGGTCAACCCGGGAGAGGTGCTCTGCATCATCGGCCCGTCCGGATCCGGCAAGTCCACGTTCCTCCGCTGCATCAACCACCTGGAGCGGGTCGACGCGGGCCGGCTCTCGGTCGACGGCGAGGTGGTGGGCTACCGCCAGCACGGCGACAAGCTGTACGAGCTGAAGCCGAAGGAGGCCGCCCGGCAGCGCCGCGAGATCGGGATGGTGTTCCAGCGGTTCAACCTGTTCCCGCACATGACCGCGCTGGAGAACATCATCGAGGCGCCCATCCGTGTGAAAGGGCTCTCGAAGGCGAAGGCCGTGGAGCGCGGGACGCAGTTGCTGGCGCGTGTCGGGCTCTCGGACAAGGGCGACCACTACCCGTCGCAGCTGTCCGGCGGGCAGCAGCAGCGCGTCGCGATCGCCCGGGCGCTGGCCATGGACCCGAAGCTCATGCTGTTCGACGAGCCGACGTCGGCACTCGACCCGGAGCTCGTCGGCGAGGTGCTCGACGTGATGAAGGGCCTGGCCTCCAGCGGCATGACGATGGTCGTCGTGACCCACGAGATGGGCTTCGCCCGCGAGGTGGCGGACGAGCTCGTCTTCATGGACGGCGGCGTCGTGGTCGAGTACGGCGACCCGCGCGAGGTGCTCAGCAACCCGCAGCACCAGCGCACCCAAGCCTTCCTCTCCAAGGTGCTCTAGCCTCCTCGCGCTTGCGCCCCACCGTCGAGTACACGAAGACTGCACGCTCCCACGGCGTGTCGCGTCAAGTCTTCGCGGACTCGACGGTGGGCCGCGACCGGTTCAGGCGGTGAGGACCTTGCGGATGCGCTGGAGCGAGACGGACTCGGCGGTGCCGAGGGACTGGGCGAAGAGGGAGACCCGGAACTCCTCCAGCATCCATCGCGCGTGCACCAGGGACGGCGGCGAGTCCGGGGCGAGCGGGATGCGGCCGCCGGCGTCGGCGTAGAGGGCGACGGCAGTCTCCACCTGCGTCTGCCACGCGCGGTCGCGGCCGGGGTTGGTGGGCAGCGCCTGCATACGCTGGGAGATGCCGGCCAGGTAACGGGGCTGGTGCCGCAGCTGCTCCATGCCGGTCGCCGAGACGAACCCGTACCCGGGCCCGGCCGCGGCCGCGGCAGAGGCCGAGGCGGCGGCCGGGCCGCCCGCCCAGACCAGACCGCCCAGCTGCCCCTTGGCGTCGTTCAGCGCAGAGAGATAGGTCAGGGCCGTCACCCCCGCGATCGCCTTCTCCGCCGCGCGGGCCGCGGTGAGGATGCGCGTGACCAGCGCGACCGTCTCGAACATCGCATCCATGACGATTCCGGAGACGCGGTCGCGCACCGCCTCGAACTCGGCGCGCATGAAGACCTGGCCGTCCGGCTTCATCCGGTACAGCACGGAGTCGACGACGGCGAGCAGGCAGTCGTCGAACAGCGCCTTCGTGTTCGGATAGGGGCTGGCGGCGAGGGTGAGCTTCTCGTTCGAGGTGAGGTGCTGCTGCACGTAGGCGACAGGCGACGGGATGCTGGCGAGCAGCAGCCGGCGCACGCCGCCCGGGATCGCGCGTGCCTGCTCGGCAGGTGTCCCCATCAGGCGGATGCTCACCGATCCGCCGTCGTCGACCAGCGCCGGATAGGCCCGGATCACGTTCTGCGTCCCGCCCGGACCGGTGTGGGTGGTGTCGAGGAAGCGCGGGAGCTCGTCGAAGTCCCACGTCGTCAGCCCGGCGCGCTCGAGGGCGTTCGGCGTCCGTGCCTCGGCGACGGCGGCGACGGAATCCCGGGCGCGGGAGCGCAGCCGGTCCTGGAGCGCCCCGAGGTCCTTGCCGCCGGCGAGGGTCCGCCCGCGCTCGCCGATGACCTCGAACGTCGGACGCAGGTGCGCCGGCAGCCGCTCGAGGTCGAAGTCGGACGCGCTGACCCGTGAGGCGGTCAACCGGGAGATGGTGGCCGCGAGCGTCTCGGTGAGGGATGCGGCGGGCCGCACGCCTTCGTGCGCGCGCATCCCGGCGGTGTCGACCAGCTCGCCCAGCAGCCGCCGCGCCCAGTCCGCTGCGGGCACGACCTGGCGGCGGATCGCCTTCGGCAGCGACTTGATCAGTGCGGTGACCAGCTCGTGACGCAGGCCCGGGACCTGCCAGTCGAATCCGTCCGGAAGGAGCCCCGCGAGCAGGGGAAGCGGCACCTGCACGGTCACGCCGTCATCCTCCGCGCCGGGCTCGAAGCGGTACCGCAGGGTGAGCTGCTGGTCGCCCTGGCGCCACACCGGCGGGAAGGCGTCCTCGTCGACCTCCGCAGCCTCCTCGTCGAGGAGGGCCTCCGGAGTCATGGTGAGGAGGTCCGGCGTCTCCTGCCGGGCCTTCTTCCACCATCCCTCGAAGGACCGGGTGGATGCGACATCCGCCGGGATGCGCTTGTCGTAGAACTCGAAGACGGCCTCGTCGTCGTTCAGGATGTCGCGCCGACGGGTCCGCTCCTCCAGTTCGCGCAGCTCGGCGCGCAGCTTCCGGTTGGCGCGGTCGAACGCCTGGTGCGAGTCCCATTCGCCGTCGACCAGGGCATGCTGGATGAACAGCTCCCGCGAGAGCTCGGCGTCGATCCGTGCGTACTGCACCCGGCGGCGCGGAATGATCGGCACGCCGAACAGGGTGACGCGCTCGTACGCGACGACGGATCCCTGGCCCTTCTCCCAGTGCGGCTCGCTGTACTGCCGCTTGCAGAGGTCGCCGGCGATGGGCTCGGCCCAGGCCGGGTCGATGGCGGCGTTCATGCGGGCGAACAGGCGGGAGGTCTCCACGAGCTCCGCGCTCATCACCGCGTTGGGCTGCTTCTTCGCGAGGGTGGATCCGGGGAAGATCACGAAGCGGGTCTGGCGTGCGCCGAGGTACTCCGACGAGCGCGGGCCGCGGGCGCTCCCGTGAGCGGAGCTCTTCGATCCAGTGGGGGACTCGCGCAGATCCTTCAGCCCGATGTGCGACAGCAGGCCGGCGAGCAGCGAGCGATGGATGCCGTCCGGGTTCACCGACGGCTCGCCGATGGTGAGCCCGAGCGGCTTGGCCAGCTGACGCAGCTGCCGGTACACGTCCTGCCACTCGCGCACCCGGAGGAAGTTGAGGTACTCGGCCTTGCACAGCCGCCGGAACGCGCTGGACGAGAGCTCCTTCTGCTGCTCCTCCAGATAGTTCCAGAGGTTCAGCAGAGTGAGGAAGTCGCTGCTGGGATCGGCGAAGCGCGCGTGCTTCTCGTCGGCGCTGCCGCGCTTCTCCACCGGACGCTCGCGCGGATCCTGGATGGTCAGCCCGGCGACGATCGCCATCACCTCGCGGGAGGTGCTGTGGCGTTTGGATTCGACCACCATCCGGGCGAAACGGGGATCGATCGGCAGCTGGGCGAGCTGGCGGCCGACGGGGGTGAGCCTGGAATCCGCGCCGTTCGCCGTGGCGCTCTTCGCGTCGTTCGCCGCGCCGTTCTTCGGGCCGCTCTTCGCGCTGCTGATCGCGCCGAGCTCGGTCAGCAGGTCGAGGCCGTCCTTGATCCCGCGCGAATCCGGCGGGGTGAGGAACGGGAACGCGGCGATGTCGCCGAGGCCCAGCGAGATCATCTGCAGGATGACCGCGGCCAGGTTCGTGCGGAGGATCTCCGGCTCGGTGAACTCGGGCCGCTTCTCGAAGTCCTCTTCCGAGTACAGCCGGATGGCGATCCCGTCGCTGGTGCGGCCCGAACGACCGGAACGCTGGTTGGCGCTCGCCTGCGAGATCGCCTCGATCGGGAGCCGCTGCACCTTGGCGCGGGTGCTGTAGCGGCTGATCCGCGCGGTCCCCGCATCCACCACGTACTTGATACCGGGAACGGTGAGGCTGGTCTCGGCGACGTTCGTGGCGAGCACCACCCGGCGCCGGATTCCGGGCGTGGTCGACGCCTGGAAGACGCGGTGCTGCTCGGCGGCCGAGAGCCGGCCGTAGAGCGGGAGCACCTCGGTTCCGGGCAGATTGCGGCCACGGATCGCGTCGGCCGCATCCCGGATCTCGTTCTCGCCGGAGAGGAACACGAGCACGTCGCCGGACGCCTCCCGGGCCAGCTCGTCGAGGGCCTCGTTGATGCCCTGCAGGTAGTCGCGGTCGGCCGACGGGATGGGGTCGGGATCGTCTGCATCGTCCGTTCCGTCCTCGAGCGATTCGGCGACGAGCGGGCGGTAGCGGATCTCGACGGGATAGGTGCGGCCGGAGACCTCGACGATCGGCGCGGGGGAGCCGTCCGCTGCCGCGAAATGGCGGGCGAAGCTCTCCGGGTCGATGGTCGCGGAGGTGATGATGAGCTTGAGGTCGGGACGCTGCGGCAAGAGCTGCTTGAGGTAGCCCAGCAGGAAGTCGATGTTGAGGCTGCGCTCGTGCGCCTCGTCGATGATGATGGTGTCGTAGGCCCGCAGGAGCCGGTCGCGGCGGAGCTCGTTGAGCAGGATGCCGTCGGTCATCAGCTTGATGCGGGTGGCCCGCGAGACCTTGTCGGTGAAGCGCACCTGGTAGCCCACGAGCTCGCCGACCGACTGGCCGAGCTCCTCCGCGATGCGCTCCGCGATCGTCCGCGCCGCGATGCGCCGCGGCTGGGTGTGGCCGATGCTCGTCCGCCCCAGCTCCAGCGCGATCTTGGGCAGCTGGGTGGTCTTGCCCGACCCCGTCGCGCCGGCCACGATCACGACCTGGTTGTCGCGGATGGCGTGCGCGATCTCCTCCCGCATCCGGCTGACGGGCAGCTCGGGCGGGAAGTGGATGCGGGGGAGGGTCGCGGCGGTCGACATGAGCCCTCCAGTCTATCCGGGCGACGCGGCAGGCGGCGCGGCAGGCGGCGGGCCGACGGCGGGCAGGCGGCGGGCCGGCGGCGGCCCAGCGGCGGGGCCGCCCCGGCACACCCCACCCGGGGGCGTTGCCGCGCGACCCTGCCTGACGTAGGTTCTCCTCAACCGGATACGGACAGGATCCGCGGCCGGCTCGGCGTCGAAGGAGACGAGGAGAACCATGAGTCACGGCTATGCGACCATGTCGGTCGCGAGCATCCTGGCGGAGACCGCCCGCCGCATGCCGGACAACGTCGCGCTGATCTTCGCCGGCCGCGAGATCCGCTACGACGAACTCTGGGAGCAGACCCGGCGTTACGCGGGAGCGCTGCGCGAGCTCGGGGTCGGACCAGGGGACAAGGTCGCGCTGATGGTGCCGAACGTCCCCGATTTCCCGCGCGCCTACTACGCCGTCCTCGCGCTCGGCGCCGTGGTGGTGCCGGTGCATGCGCTGCTGAAGGCGGAGGAGATCGCATACATGCTCGGGGACTCCGGATCGGAGCTGCTGATCTGCGCCGCGCCGCTGCTCGCCGAGGGCGCCCGCGGTGCGGCGCTCGCCGGCATCCCGACGATCTCCGTGCTCGTGCCGGACGAACTGGTCGAGCAGCTGCCCTTCCCGCGCCTGGAGGAGCTGGCCGCCGCCGCGGAAGCGATCGAGACCTATGTGCCGCGCGACCCGTTCGACACCGCGACCATCCTGTACACGAGCGGCACCACGGGCAAGCCGAAGGGTGCCGAGGGATGCCACTTCTCGCTCGTCGAGCAGGTGAACGTGCTGCTGCAGGGGACACTCGATCTCACGCCCGCCGACCGCATCCTGGGATGTCTTCCGCTGTTCCACACCTTCGGCCAGACCTGCGTCATGAACATGGGGTTCCGCGCGGGCGCCGCCGTGGTGCTGGTGCCGAAGTTCGACGGAGCGACCGCGCTTCAGCTGCTCAACGAGCATTCCTGCACGATCATGACGGGCGTGCCGACGATGTACATCGCCCTTCTGGAGGCGGCCAAGTCCAATCCGGACCGGCCGCCGCTGCGCTACGGCATGAGCGGCGGCGCGGCCATCCCGGTCGCGGTGATCGAACGGATGAAGGAGGTCTACGGCATCGACGTCCACGAGGGATACGGCCTCACCGAGACCTCGCCTGTCGCATCCTTCAACCACCGCGGTCTGCCGACGCGGGTCGGGACCGTGGGGACGCCGATCTGGGGCGTGGAGGTGGAGATCGCGGACCCGGAGCTCGACGACCGGATCGAGCTCCTGCCGCGTGGCGAACTCGGCGAGATCGTCGTGCGCGGCCACAACCTGATGAAGGGTTACCTGAACCTGCCGGAGGCGAACGCGGAGGCGGTGGTCGACGGCTGGTTCCGCACCGGCGACCTCGGAACAAAGAGCGACGACGACTACATCACCATCGTGGACCGCAAGAAGGACATGATCGTCCGCAACGGCTACAACGTGTACCCGCGTGAGGTGGAGGAGGTGCTGTCGACGCATCCCGCAGTCGCGATGGTGGCGGTGTTCGGCGTCGCACACGAGACGCACGGGCAGGAGATCATGGCGGCGGTCACGCTCATGCCCGGCAGCGAGGCGGAGCCGGAGGAGCTGGTCGCCTTCGCGCAGGAGCGGGTGGCGGCGTACAAGTTCCCGCGACGGGTGGAGATCCTGGATGCGCTGCCCCTCGGCCCGAGCGGCAAGGTGCTGAAGCGCGAGCTGGTAGCGCACTTCGAAGGGGAGGGAGTGGCCGGTCCCCGTTAAACTCGTTGCGTGAGGATCACGACCATCGCGGGGAAGATCAGCTACATCGTCGGCGTCTTCGCGCTCATCCTGGCGCTGAACGTCTTCCTCATCGCGCGCCTGGTCAACCCGACCCTCGACCTCATCATCGTCGCGCTGCTCAACATCGCGTACGTGCTCCTGGGTGTCCGCACGTTCCGCGGGGCAGGGGAGAACCGGGTCGACCCGCGCCCCTGGTGGCGGGCGACCGCGAGGCCCGCCGCAGGCTACTGGATCGGCGGAGCGCTCGGGGTCGGCGCGTTCATCTCCTGCGTCGGTGCGCTCGCGAGCAAGCCGGAGGACGCGTTCGTGCCGGCGGTGGCCTGCCTGACGTACGGGGCGCTCGCCCTGTTCTACCTGCACTCGTCGGTGCGCCTGCACGGGATGGATGCGCCGGGCTGAGCCGCGTGGGTCGGCCGCCGCGCGCCTGTCTGCTTGCGCCGGCCGTGCCGTGTGCTGCGCCCTCCGTGTGGCTGTCTGCGGTGGTTCGGAACATATGCGGCGCGGCGAACAGCCGCAAACGTTACAAACCGCCGCAGTCGCGGTTGGCCAGACCGCTCCCGGACGAACGCGGTGGGCGCCGGCTGCTCCCGGTGGAAGGGACGCAGTCGTAGGGTGAGGCCATGGCGAATCGGCTCGCGGATGCGATCAGTCCCTACCTCCGCGGGCACGCGGACAACCCGGTGGACTGGTTCCCGTGGGGCGCGGAGGCGTTCGCTGAGGCGCGGAGACGCGACGTCCCCGTCCTGGTCTCGATCGGGTACGCCACCTGCCATTGGTGTCACGTCATGGCGCGCGAGAGCTTCAGCGACCCCACCACCGCCGCCGAGCTGAACGCGCGATTCGTCGCGATCAAGGTCGACCGGGAGGAGCATCCCGAAGTGGATGCGGCCTACCTCGCCGCGGCGAGCGCCTTCACGGACAACCTGGGCTGGCCGCTGACGGTGTTCGCCACACCGTCGGGCACGGCGTTCTTCGCCGGAACGTACTTCCCGCCGGAGCCGGTCGGCGACCGGGCGTCCTTCCGGCAGGTGCTCGATGCCGTCTGGGACGCCTGGGAGAACCGGCGGACCAATGTCGAGTCGGATGCGGCCCGCGTGGGCGAGGCGATGGCGGCCGCCGCCCGCTCGGCCACCGCGGTCGCCGAGCTGCCCGACGGCCACGCGCTGGACGGCGCGGTCGAGCGTCTCGCGCAGGCCGAGGACGGCCTGTACGGCGGCTTCGGCACCGCACCGAAGTTCCCGGTCGCGCCGGTGCTCGGCTTCCTCCTCACGCGTCGCACCGGGCGGGAGCTCGCGCTTCGCACCCTCGAGCGGATGGCCGACTCCCCGCTGCGCGACCCGGTCGACGGCGGGTTCTTCCGCTACGCCACGCGGCGCGACTGGAGCGATCCCCACTACGAGCGGATGCTGTACGACAACGCGCTGCTCCTCGACGCCTACGCGACCGCGTGGCAGCAGGGCGGCGACCGGTGGGCGGAGCGAACGGCCGACGGCATCGCGGGGTTCCTGCTCGGCGTCCTGTGGCAGCCGTCCGGCGGGTTCGCCTCCGCTCAGGATTCGGAGAGCACCATCGACGGAGCCCGCGTCGAGGGCGCCTACTACCGGCAGCCGGCATCGCAGCGGGTCGCTCTGCAGCCTCCGCCGGTGGATGCCAAGGTGCTGACCGGCTGGAACGGCTTCGCGATCGGCGCGCTGGCCCGCGCCGGGCGCATCCTGGACCGTCCGGCGTGGATTGCGGCGGCGGCCGAGGCGGCGGACGTCCTGCTGGCTCGGCACCGTCGCGCCGACGGGATGCTGGTGCGTGCGTCGCTCGCGGGCCGGGTGAGCGCGGCGGCGGCGACCTTGGAGGACTACGGCGGCCTGGCCGGAGGACTGCTCGAGCTGGCCCTCGCCGGCGGCGGGCCCGGCTATGCGGTGGCCGCGCGCGACCTGGTGGACCTGTGCCTGGATGCGGCGGGCGAGGGTTCCTGCCCGTTCGACGCGCCGGGCGGGGGCGACCCGGTGCTCGCCGCAACGGGCCTGGCCGTGCGGGTCGATCCCAGCGAGGGCGCATACCCCTCGGGACTGAGTGCGACGGCGACCGCAGCGCACACGCTCTACCTGATGACCGGCGAGCGGAAGTACGAGCGCGCGGCGCGGGAGGGGATGGGGCTGGTCGCCGGGCAGGCGACGCAGTCGCCCAGTGCGTTCGGCGCGTCCCTCGCCCTGATGTCGCGGCTCGCCGGCGAGGCGGAGCAGCTCGTCGTGGTGCGCCTGGCGAGCGTCGGCGCAGGCGCCGTCGGGCTCCTGCGTGCCGCACGCCGGCATCCCGCACCGCTCGTCGCCCTCGTCACGGAGGAGGATGCGGCGGCGCTCGCCGCGGACGGCTTCGCGCTGTTCGAGGGCCGCACCTCCCGCGACGAGCTGCCGACCGCGTACCTCTGCCGCGACTTCGTCTGCCGCCTCCCGGTCACCGACGCAGCCGCGCTCGAGGCCCAGTAGTTCCTGATCCTTCAGTGTCCGTCGGCGCGCGGCACGTCAGCTGGTCGGCATTCGTCACGAATGTGCACTTACACGCGGCTGGCGGCGGCTTTCGTCACGAATGTGCACTTACACGCGGCTGGGGTCGGCATTCGTCACGAATGTGCACTCGGGTGCGGCGTCACTCGGGACTGGTCACGGCTTCGGGGCGCAGAACCCGGTAGGTGAGGTGGGCGACCTCGGGGGTGACTCGCTCCCGGAGCAGTTCCAGGGTGAGGGGCGGGACACGGTCGAAGACGCGCTCACCGGCGCCGAGTGTGAGGGGGACGATGTGCAGCCGCAGTTCGTCGACGATCCCCGCCCAGAGCGCCTGGTTGAGCGTCTCCGCGCCGCCAGCGATCGCCACATCGGCGTCCCCGGCGACCGCGCGGGCCTGCTCCACCGCCGAGTGGATGCCGTCGGTCACGAAGGTGAACGTGGTCCCGGTCAGCTCCAGCGGCTCCCGCGCGTAATGGGTCAGCACGAAGACGGGCGCATGGTACGGCGGTTCGTCGCCCCACCAGCCGATCCAGTCGCCCAGTGCCTCGTCCGGGCCGGGCCAGTCGTGGCGGACCGGGCCGAACATGTTCCGGCCCATGACGTACGCACCGGCCTGGGTGATGGCGTCGATCTCGGCGGTGTGCGCGTCGGCGTGCTCGAACATCCAGGTGTGCAGCCGCTGGTCGACGCCCTCGCCCATCGGCTTCTCGAGTGACTGGTTCGGACCGGCGGCGAAGCCGTCGAGCGAGATGGCGATGTCCGCCGTGACGATTCCCATGACGGAAGGCTAGTCAGGCCCGCTCCACCTTGTCGAGCATCCCCCAGACCGCTTCGCTGAGTTCGGGATGCTCGAGGGCGATACGCCGCAGGACGCCGAACTCGAAACGCGTGAACACCTCGCGGCCGGCCGAGGGATGGTGCGCCCGCGACCGTTCCTCTTCGAGGTCGAACGCCTCGATCGCGCCGGCGCGGAGACCGATCACGACCTGCTCGTCGACGCTGGGGAGCTCCGGAATGAAGTGCCATGGGTCCTCGCCCGCACGGCAGCGGTGCTCGATGATGGCCGACAGTTCGTCACGCGCCTGCTGGCGGAGCAGCTCGATGCTCCGCGGCACGTGCTCGGTCATCTCGCCCTCCCTTCCCCGGGGTCGTGGACGCTCCTACGTCCTGTGCGCGGCTCCTCCGCCCGCGCGGTGGATTCAGCCTAGGGGGTGCTGCCGACGGTCGCCAATCGGGGTGAAACGAGGTGTCTGCCTACTCGGTCCGAGCGAGCAGGTAGGCGTTCAGGTCTGCGGTGAGCGCCGCATCCACCGGGTACTCCCGCCCGTCGAGGTGCGTGATCGGCGCGGCCTGCCGGACGCTGGAGACCAGCCAGAGCGCGTCGGCGGCGACGACATCGTCGAGGGTCAGCGCCGCGAACTCGGTGCGGAGGCCGCGCTGCTCGAAGAACGCGAACACGGCGGCCTGGGTGGTCCCGGCGAGGATGCCCTGGTCGGTGTTCGGGGTCCGGACGACGCCGTCGGTCAGCGTCACCACGTTCGAGGTCGGCCCCTCGAGGGCGAAGCCGTCGCTGCTGACGAACAGGACGTCGTCGGCGCCGCGGCGGACGGCCTCGCGCTGCGCCGCCCGGTTGATGGCGTAGGACAGCGTCTTGGCGCCGGCCAGCAGCCACGGCGAGGTCTCGGCGACGTCGTGGCGGTAACCGCGGTCCAGGGTGACGACGCGGATGCCGCGGCGGGCCAGCGAGAAGTCCTCGCCCTGGTCGACGAACAGCCACCCGCTCGGGAACCCGGAACCCTCCACACCGCGCGTGTAGATCAGCTTGGCGAACAGCTCGGCGTCGCCGCCGCCGTTGCGGGTCAGGTAGTCCGCGACGCCCGCGCGCACCGCCTCCCGCCACACGTCGACCGCGGGGACCGGCAGGTCGAGGAGGGCGGCGGAGTGGGCGAGCCGCGCCAGGTGCGGCTCCAGCGCCTGCGGGTGGCCGTGGATGACGGCGATCGTCTCGAAGACGCCGTCGCCGCGGGTGACCGCCAGGTCGGTGATGCGCACCTGTGGCGCGTCGAAGTCGGCCACCACATACCCGGGATCGCCGGACTCCGGCATCCCGGACGGTGTGGTGATGGTGAGGAGAGTCGCGCGCGTCATGCGTCCATTCTGCCGCGCGCATCCCTTCCTGCGGGGTCAGGCGGTCTCGCGGATGCGGAAGGCGTCGTCGCCCTGGGGCGGCAGGTCGGAGACGTCGACGGCGTCGACGGCGGCGCCCGGAGGTCCCCGGCGCAACCAGTCCAGCATCCGGTCGACCTGCTCCGGCTCGCCCTCGATCTCGGCCTCGACGGTGCCGTCGCTCCGGTTGCGCGCCCAGCCGCGCACGCCGAGCCGGTGCGCCGCCTCCCGCGCGCCCCAGCGGAACCCGACGCCCTGCACGCCGCCGGTCACGATCGCTCTCCTCCGGATCACAGCACCATTCTGCTCCTGGCCGGATGAGCTTCAATGGGAGGATGACCGCACCCTCGATCCCGGCCGCCGAACGCATCCCGGACCTCCGCTCCGACCTGATCGCAGCCGGATTCGGGGTCGACGCACTCACGGAGCTGTGGGGCGAGGAGGCCGCGGACGCCCTGCACCGGGGTCAGTGCGTCCCGGCGGAGCGCGCGCTCGCGCGGCGTGCAGCCTCCCCGCTGTCGACCCTCGCGCAGCTGTTCGTCCTCGGCGTCCCGGTGGCACGCGAGGCGGCCGCCGCCGCATTCCCCGCGCTCGGCGTCGACGGCGCCATCGCCCTCGGGCTCGTCGCGACCGGCCGCGACCAGGCCGCCGCCGCTCCCGACGCGCCCACCTCCGACGCTGCCGCCGACACCGTGACCCCCGCCGTCGACCTCCGCCCGTACGCCTTCGTGGATGCGGCCGGTCCCGCCGAGTGGTGGATCGTCTCCGACCTCGGCGAGTTCGCCCTCGGCCACGCCCTCCCCGAGGATCACGTGCTCGGCGTCGGCGGCGCCTCCCTCACCCTCAGCGGGCTCATGCTGCAGGATCCCGTCGAGAGCGTCCTCGACCTGGGGACGGGATGCGGCATCCAGGCCATGCACGCCGCCCGGCATGCGCGCCGGGTCGTCGCCACCGACATCTCGCCGCGGGCGCTGCGCCTCGCCGCGCTGAATCTGGCGCTCAACGAGATCGACGGCGTCGAGCTGCGTCTCGGGAGCATGTTCGAGCCCGTCTCCGGGGAGCGGTTCGACCACATCGTGTCCAACCCGCCGTTCGTGATCACTCCGCGCGTGGAGGGAGTCCCCGCCTACGAGTACCGCGACGGAGGGATGGTCGGCGACGGTCTGGTCGCCTCGTTCGTGAGTGGATGCGGCGACCACCTCGCTCCCGTCGGCGTCGCCCAGCTGCTCGGCAACTGGGAGTACCGGGGCGCGGGCGACGGGCTGGTGCGCGTCCGGGAGTGGGTGGACGCCTCCACTGTCCCGCTCGACGCCTGGGTGATCGAACGGGATGTGGAGGATGCCGTCCGGTACGCCGAGACGTGGATCCGCGACGGCGGCACCCGGCCGGGCACGCCTGCGTTCGACCGTCTGCTCGGGGCCTGGCTGAACGACTTCGAGGGCCGCGACGTCCGCTCGGTCGGCTTCGGCTACCTGCTGCTGCGCCGGGTGGGCGCGGTATCCGGTCGGGATGCGGACAGTGGCCCGGAGCGGGCAGGATGGGTTGATGCGGTGCCGACGCTGCGCCGGTTCGAGCGCCTGCACGGATCCGTCGGCGCGAACGAGGCCGGCCTCGGCGCGCACCTGGGCGAGGCGCTCGCGGCGCACGACCTGCAGGCCGCTCTCGACGACGACGCCCTCGCCCGGTTGCGACCCGTCGTCGCCGGAGACGTGACCGAGGAGCGGCACCTCTGGCCGGGCGCCGACTCACCGACCGCGATCCTGCTCCGGCAGGGCGGCGCCTTCGGGCGCGTCGTCTCGGCGGACACGGGGCTTGCCGCCCTCGTCGGAGCCTGCGACGGCGAACTGACCGTCGGCGCCATCGTCGCCGCACTCGCGCAGCTGCTCGAGGTGGAGGAGGACGCCCTGCGCGGCGAATTGCTCCCCGCCGTCCGCGGCCTCCTCGTGGACGGCTTCCTGCACGCCTGACGCGTCAGTCCGGCGCCGCCCCCGCCGCCCGGCCGACGGGAACGAGCGTCACCTCCGCGAGCCGCCCATTCACAACCTCGACCCGAAGATACGTGCACTCCGGCTGGCGCCGCCGGTCCGTGGGCGAGCCGGGGTTCAGCAGGCGCAGACCGCGCGGGCTCACCGTGTCCCACGGGATGTGCGAGTGCCCGAAGACGAGCACGTCGGCCTCCGGGAAGTCCCGCTCGCACCGCAGTTCGCGGCCCGTCGCGGGTCCGGTCTCGTGCACGACCGCGAACCGGACCCCCTCGAGCGTGGTCTCCGCCACCTCCGGCAGCCGCCGGCGCAGCTCCGGCCCGTCGTTGTTGCCGTAGACGCCGACCAGGCGGCGTGAGCGCTGCTCGAGAAGGTCGAGCGTCGCCGCATCCACCCAGTCGCCGGCGTGGATGACGACGTCGGCCGCATCCACTTCGGCCAGCACCTGCGCGGGCAGCGATCGGGCGCGCTTCGGGATGTGAGTGTCGGAGATCAGGAGGAGCCTCACGTCCGCTCACGATACGCACGCCCGCGGAACGGGGCTAGTTTCGCAGTATGGACCCACGCAACCTCGGAAAGAGCGGAACGATCGTGTCGGAGTTCGCCCTCGGCACCATGACCTTCGGAGCGGAGGCGGACGAGCGCACCTCGCACGCCATCCTGGAGCGCTATCTCGACGCCGGCGGCAACTTCATCGACACCGCCGATGTGTACTCGTCGGGCGGGTCGGAGTCGATCATCGGGCGCTGGCTGGGCCGGCACCACGGCCGCCGCGAGGGCATCGTGATCGCGACGAAGGGCCGCTTCCCGATGGGCGCCGGGCCGAACGACCTCGGACTCTCCCGCACGCACCTGCGGAACGCGCTGGACGCCTCCCTCCGTCGCCTCGGCGTGGAGCACATCGACCTCTACCAGCTGCACGCCTGGGATGCGCTGACCCCGATCGAGGAGACGCTGCGGTTCCTCGACGACGCCGTCACCGCGGGCAAGATCTCGTACTACGGCTTCTCGAACTACCTCGGCTGGCAGCTCACCAAGGCCGTGCACGTCGCCCGCGCCAACGGCTGGGCGCCCCCGGTCACGCTGCAGCCGCAGTACAGCCTCATCGTGCGCGGCATCGAGCACGAGGTGGTGCCGGCGGCTCTGGATGCGGGCGTCGGCCTGCTGCCCTGGTCGCCCCTCGCCGGCGGCTGGCTGAGCGGGAAGTACCGCCGCGACGAGCCGCCGACGGGCGCCACGCGCCTCGGCGAGAACCCGACCCGCGGCATGGAGGCGTGGGAGGCCCGGAACGCGGACCCGCACACGTGGGAGATCATCGACGCGGTGGATGCGGTGGCGCGCGAGACGGGCGCGTCGGCGTCGCAGGTGTCGCTGGCCTGGCTGAGCGACCGCCCGGCGGTGACCTCCGTCATCCTCGGCGCCCGCACGGTCGAGCAGCTGGAGGACAACCTCGGGGCCGCCGACCTGGAGCTGAGCGACGAGCAGCGCTCCCGGCTGGATGCGGCGAGCACCCCGCGCACGGAGGTCTACCCCTATGGAGAGCAGGCCGTCCAGCAGCGACACCGCAAGCCCGAGGGTGGTCGCTGACCGCGCTGCGTGCTGTCTGCGCGCCTCGCGAGCTGGTCAGCGGAGGGCGTCGAGGCCGGCGAGGAGGTCGCGTGCGGCGGCGCTGACCGAGGCCTGCGGGGTGCGGAGGCCGACGACGACGTCGGCCGTCCGGTCATCGGAGGTGCGCATCCTGAGCACCGCGATCCGCAGCTCCACGGTGCCGCCCGGGATGCGGTGGCGGCTCAGCGAGAGCACGTTCGACGAGAACGTCAGCGCCGTCCACTCGTCGGCGGCCGCCGTCGCATCCTCCGCGATTCCGGCCAGCCACGCGGCCAGGTCGCGTGCTTCGTCGCGGGTGAGGAAGGGGGAGTCGATGAGCGACCAGCGGCGGGCGCCGTCGTCCACGGCGACATCGGAGAGCACCCGGTCGTCGTCCCGTTGGAGGGCGGTCGGGCGCAGCTCGATGCTGCGCTCGCCTCCGTCGTCCTGCAGCCTCACGGTGCGCTCGGCACCACGGTGAGCACGCGCTCGATGTACTCGAAGAAAGCGTTCATGAAACCGCGGAGGAAGTCTTCCGTCCCGGCCTCGGTGACCGTGCCGTCCTCCTCGATCAACCCCGGGCGCATCCAGATGTAGGCCTCCGGCGCGTTCATCTGCGGCGCCTGCAAGAAGCTGAGGACGCTGCGCAATTGCTGCTGCGCGACGGCCGTCCCGATCTGGCCGGTGGAGGCCCCGATCACGGCGGTCGCCTTGCGCGCGATCACATTCTCGCCATACGGACGGCTCGCCCAGTCGATCGCGTTCTTCAGCGCACCCGGGATCCCTCGGTTGTATTCGGGCGTGATGAAGAGCAGCGCATCCTGCTCCGCGATCAGGGCTTTGAACTCGCGGGCCTCGGGTGGGTAGTCGCTGTCGAAGTCCCGGTTGTACAGCGGCAACCCGCCGATCGGGATCTCGGTGAACTGGAGATCGGTGGGTGCCAGCCGCAGCAGGGCTGTCGAGAGGATGCGGTTCACGGACTTCGCGGAGAGGCTTCCCACGACGTAGCCGACACGGTACGGAGGCTGGAGTTCGTTGATCGTCGCCATGACTGCCATGCTGCCCCAGCCCTACGGAGGAGTGAAGCCCCTCATGAGCTCGCGCCGCCCCACGGTGGGGCAGGAATAGGGCATCTTCCCGATGTCCGGCGGGGGCCTTAGCGAGCAGGCTGAAGTCATCGCCGAAAGCGGCGCGAGAGCCGCAGGCGAGGATGAAGGGGAGCAGGATGATGCTGATCGACGAGTTCGCGAACACTCGGATGTGGGCCGCGGAGGCCGAGCGCCAGGAGCGGGAGCGCGAGCAGGCGCGACAGGTGCGGGAGCACGGCCGCTGGCTGCGGTCGGCGGGGCGGAAGGTCCGGGCGGAGGCGGCCGATTCGGGCACCTCCGCGGCCCAGCCGCCCGAGGCGGCACGCCAGGCCCAGGCGTCCGCGTCGCAGGAGCGGGAGCTGGCTCACGCCGGCCGATGACGGCTCCGCCGGCGGCGTGTCTGCCGTCGGCGAAGCAGTTCATCCGGGGGCACCGGATGTCGGTGGCTCGTGGCACGATGAGGCCATGCGATCATCGGCGTCGAGCCACACTCTGGTCGGGCGGGAGCCCGACCTGGCGGCGCTGCGCGACGAGTTGCGTGCGGCGGCTGCGGGTGGGCCGCGCGCGGTCGTGATCGGGGGAGAAGCCGGTATCGGCAAATCCCGGCTGCTGGAGGAGTTCCTCGCCGAGCAGGAGCCGTCGGCGATGGTCCTGCTGGGCCGGTGCGTCGATCTGGGAGATGAGGGCGCGCCGTACGCGCCCTTCGCAGCCGTGCTGCGGCGACTCATCCAGACGGTCGGGCTCGAGCGGGTGCTGGAGGCCGCCGGTTCGGGAGCCGGGGTGCTCTCCGCGCTGCTTCCGGAGCTCGCCGACGAGTCGGCCTTGCCGCCGCGGACGGGCGCAGAGCGGTTGTACGAACTGGTCACCGTCCTGCTCGAGAAGATCTCGGCGGAACGACCGGTGATCCTCGGCATCGAAGACCTCCAGTGGGCCGATCGCTCCACTCTCGAACTGCTGCGCTTCATCGTGCGGATGTCCGAGGGCGGCCGCATCCTGGTGCTGCTCACCTACCGGAGCGAAGAGGTCCCGCGGGGGCACATCCTGCGCTCCTGGCTTCCCGAGCTCGACCGGACGCGCCGGGTGACCCGCTGGGAGCTGGCCCGGCTCGGTCTCGAGCAGGTCGCGGAGCTGGTGGAAGAACTGCTCGGGCGCACGCCCGACGCTGCGTCGCTGCAGCGCGTGGCAGAGCTCAGCGAGGGCGTTCCGTTCTTCGTCGAGGAGCTGGTCGGGATCGACGGACTCCGCTCCGGCGACGACCTGCCCGAGACCCTCCGCGAGCTGGTGCTGACGCGCTTCGAATGGCTGAGCGAGCCGGCGCAGCGCCTGTTGCGCGTGCTCGCGGCCGGCGGTGTCTGCGTGACGCACGAACTGCTCGCCGGCGTGTTCGACGGGTCGGCGGACGAACTGGATGCGGCTGCGCGCGAAGCCGTCACGGCGAACCTGCTCACGGCCGACTCCACGGAGTACTCGTTCCGCCACGCCCTGGTGCGCGAAGCGATCCACGCCGATCTGCTGCCGGGCGAGCGCACCCGCTTTCACGCGCGCTACGCGGAAGCGCTCGAGGCGAGCCCGCAGCGTTCGGCCGTCCAGCTGTCGGCGCACTGGCTGGCGGCGCACGACATCCGCCGCGCGTTCCTCGCCTCCCTCGAGGCGATGGATGAGGCGAAGCGCTCCTACGCCTACGCGACGGCCGCGGCGATGGGCGACCGTGTCCTGGAACTGTGGGACCGCATTTCCGACGCCGAGGAGCTGAGCGGACGCGACCGTGTCGCCGTTCTGGCGTTCACCGCCTCGGCCCTGCGGAACGCCGGCAACAGCGAGCGTGCCCTCGCGCTGGCCGAAGTGGCGCTCGCCGAGGCGGACGACCGGGAGCCGGCCCTCGAGCCGGCCCGCCTGGCGCGGCTGCTGCGGGACAAGGGGCAGTACATCGCGAACCTCAACCGGCCGGGCACCGCCGAACTCTTCGAGGAGGCGCTGACCCTCGTGCCGCCCGGGTCGCTGCCCCGGACCGACTTCCTGCGTGCGCACCTGCTGACCGAGCTCGCGGCCCAGCGGATGCTGCAGGGGTCGTTCGAGGCGGCCATCGAGACGGCGAGTGCGGCGATCGCCGAGGCCGAGGAGGCGTCAGCCGGCCTGCGCTCGATCGCGCACAACATCCTCGCATCGTCGCTGGTGGCATCCGGACACATCGACGAGGGCTTCGCGGAGTTCGAGATCGCGGGTGAGCTCGCCGTCGGAGACGCGGGTGCGATGCTGCGCTACGCGGTGAACATGTCGGATGCGCTCAACTCGGTCGGTCAGTACGCCGAGGCGTTCCGCTTCGCCGAGTCCGGCGTGGCACGGGCGCGGGAGCGCGGGGTGGAGCGCACGACCGGCGTCTGGCTCGCCGCCAACACCGCCGAGCCGCTGATCGCCCTCGGCGAGTACGAACGTGCAGAAGAGATGCTGCGCATCGCCCTCGGCTTCGACGATCGGGCCGGCGTCACCGCGCAGCTGCAGCGTGCCCGGCTGTGGGTCTGGCACGGCGAGCCCGAACGCGCGGACGCCCTGCTGCGGAGGCTGCGCACGCCGCTGCGTGCCCTTGCCGAGCTGGAGCAGCAGACGCGACTCGCGCTCGCTCGCATCTCGGCCGAGGTCGCCATCGCGCTCGGCGACTTCGACCGGGCATGGGCCGAGACGCGCGGCGTCGGCGAACCGCCCTTCCGCCGGATGCCCGGGTCCGACATCCCGGTGCTGGCGGCGGCGGCGCGCGCTCTTTCCGAGCTGGCGCTGCGCGGCGACCGTGAATCCGGGCTCGACGTGCTGGGCGAGGTCGAGCGGCTCGAGGAGCTGCTCGACGGGAGCCGCGGCTGGCCGACGGCCTCCGCCTGGGCGCCGCTGGTCGAGGCGGAGCTGGCGACCGCCCGGGCAGCGGTGTGCGCCGAGGCGGACCGGGGCGAGCGGTTCGCGCTCGCCGCGGCAGCATGGGCGAACGCGACGGAGGCTGCGGCAGGTCCGCTGGCGCCCGTGCATCTGCTGCCGTACGTCCTCCTGCGCTCTGCGCGCATCGCTCTGGTAGCGGGGGAACGGTCGCGTGCCGAGTCTCTCGTCGCCCAGGGGCGCGAGCTGGCCGAGCGCAGCGGCATCCGGCAACTCGTCGTGACCGCCGATGCGCTCGCTGCCCAGCCGGCAGGTCGGACCTCGTCGGCGGCGGACGCGCACGGACAACCGCTGACCGAGCGCGAGGAACAGGTGCTCGCGCTCATCGAGCAGGGCCTCAGCAACAAGCAGATCGGCGAGCGCCTCTACATCAGCGCGAAGACCGCGAGCGTGCATGTCTCGAGCATCCTCCGCAAGGTCGGCGCCTCGAGTCGGACCGAGGCCGTCTACCTGGCGTCGCGTCCCGTCTCCTGACCGGACCGCGCGCCTCCCACTTCCTGCCGGATGGGCGAGCAGCGGTGGGCGTCAGCTCTCGACGGCGACCGCGCACCGGATGCAGAGCTCGGCCGTCGGCCGCGCCCGCAAGCGATCGACGCCGATCGGCTGACCGCAGTGCGAGCAGGTGCCGTACGTGTCCAGGCGCAGGCGTTCGAGAGCGGCATCCACGGCGGCGATGTCGTGGGCGGCGTCCGACCGCAGGGCGTGCAGCCGGCTCCACTCGGACGACAGCGTAGGTCCCTCCGGATCGTGTTCGTCGTCAGCGGTGGACTCGGACCGCGAGGCGAGCAGCAGCCCCAGCGACTCCGCCAAATGCTGCGCCTCGGCCACATCGTCGTCTCGCCGTTGTCGCAGCAGCGTCTCGAGCTCGAGGCGCTCGTCCGGGGTGAGGACTTCCACGTCCCTCACGACCGTCAGCTCCTCGGTCTGCGGCTCACTCGGCCGCATCCGCTCCTCCATCTGGGCATCTTGCACGCGCCTACCCCTTCCGATCCCCCGATCGTGCATCTGATCGAGTCAGGGTACGCCTCGCGGACGGATTCCGCAGGTCCGACGCGCGTAGGCTCAGCCGGTGCCCTCCTTCCGCGTCATCGTCGCCGTCGGCCGTCTCCGCCCGGGTGTGGACCCGCGCACCGTCGAGCCCGCCGCGGCGACGGCGGCCCGCGAGCTCGCCGTCGTGGAAGCCTCGAGTGTGGATGTGGTGGCCGGGGAGGCGCGGATCACCGTCCGCTTCACCGAGGACACGGTGCAATCGGCCCTCCGCGTCGCCGAGCACACGGTCGCCGGACTCCGCGCGATCGCCGAGGTCGGCTCCTGGAGGCTCACCGAGCGCGTGGGCGGACGCTGGTTCCGGCGCGCGTGAGACCTGCTCGTGCCTCGCGCCCCCTTCGCGGGTGGCCGCCTCCGCGGCTCACATCCCCTCGCGCTACACCGAAGCGGGCAGCGATGCCTCGATGAGGCCGACGATCGCGGGATCGTCGGGCTCCGTCTGCGGACGGAAGCGGTGCACCGCGCCTTCTGGCGTGATGACGAACTTCTCGAAGTTCCACTTGACGCGGCCCGCCTTGCCCTCGGCGTCCGCGGTCTTCGTCAGCTCCTGGTAGATCGGGTGGGCGTTGCGGCCGTTCAGCCGCACCTTCTCCATGATCGGGAACGTCACTCCCCAGGTCATCGAGCAGTACTCCTTGATCGCATCGGTCGAGCTCAGCTCCTGCAGGAACTGGTTGCTCGGGAACCCGACCACCGTGAAGCCACGGTCGCCGTACGTCTCCTGCAACTTCTCGAGCTTCTCGTACTGCGGTGCGAGCCCGCAGCGGGAGGCGACGTTGACGACGAGGATCACATTGCCTGCATAAGCGGACAGGGCGGTCTCGTCGCCGTCGATGGTGTGGAAGGGGATATCCATGACGGTCATGAGGGAAGCGTATGGTCGTTCGCTTCGAACCGGCTCGGAGTTCCCCGGCCGTTACGCGGCGGAGGCGAGCGGCGCGTCCGGATCGGCCGTCCACTCGCTCAGCGAACCGTCGTACAGGAGCACGTCCGTGCGCCCGAGCACAGCCAGCGCGAGGGCGTCGGCGGCCGCGGCGATCCCCGCACCGCAGTAGGCGACGATGGGGCCGGGCGCGGTCAGGACGTCGGCGAAGATCGTGCGCAGCGCATCCACCGGAAGAACGGCGTTGCTCTCACGATCCACCAGCCGCACCGCAGGCGCGCTGACGCTGCCCGGGATGTGGCGGGCAGCGAAGTCGCGGGGCGGCGTCCCGCACACCAGCGTGCCGGTGCGCGAGCCGTCGACGATGGCCGTGACGTCGGCGGTGTCGGCCCAGAACCCGGCGCGCTCGATCGCCGTCAGCGGGACGGGCGAGCGATCGCCGGTCGCGGTGACCGCGGCGGAATGCCCGTGATCCAGAGGGCGGCCCTCGGCGGTCCATTTCACGGCGCCGCCGTCGAGCACCGCCACGCGGTCGTGGCCGAACGCCCGGAACAGGTACCACAGGCGCGAGGCCCACTGCCCGACCGCCGCGTCATACACGACGACCGTCGTCTCCGCCGAGACGCCGACCGACGCTGCGGCCGCTGCGAACGCGTCGGCGTCCGGACGGGTGAAGGGGAACCGGGCGGCCGGATCGCTGAAGGACTCCAGCAGGTCGGCGAAGACGGAACCGGGGAGGTGTCCCTCCTCGGTGAACCGGTCGAGTCCGGTCCGGTAGACCGGCCGTCCGTCGGCGCCCTGCGCGGGGACGACGGTCGCGTCGAGGACGACCAGCCCCTCGGCGCCGAGGTGGTCGGCGAGCCACTGCGTCGAGACCAGCGGCCCGTCGAGTGCGGCGGCCAGCGCCGCAGGTGCGGCGGGGACGGCGGAGGAGTCGGACGGAAGGCTGGAGGTGAGGTCGGTCGTGGTCACCCGCTCACGCTAACGACGACCACCGACGCTGGGAACGCATCCCGCAACGCGCCGTAACGCGACGCGCATCCTGCCCGTCCGCACCCCACCCCCCCCGCACCGACCGCTCCGCCACCCCACCCCTCCGCCACCGCCACGCCCCACCCGCTCCGTCGCCCCTCACCGCGCCTCTCCCACCCTCGAAGTGCTCGTT
>JBQCCO010000241.1:0-6895 GCA_051962155.1 Leifsonia sp.
CATGTCGGAGCAGATGTACCAGACCGGGTACAAGCTCACCGGCGTCTACCGCGGCACCCTCGTCGAGGAGGGCTACCCGCGCATCGACCGGCAGTTCCTGGACGAGCGTGAGCGCGAGCTCGTACGGCAGCGGCTCGTCGGCGCCGGCATCCCGCTCGGCGACCGCCAGGTCATCCTGTACGCGCCCACCTGGAAGGGACAGACCTTCGGGCGGCCGGAGGACGACCTCGACGCCCTGCTCGCGCACATCGCGCAGATCGAGGAGCGCATCGACTCCAGCCGCTACGCCGTGCTGCTGAAGACGCACCAGACCGTGCACGCGATGGCGGCGCACCGGCCGGAGCTGGCGCGGATGCTCGTGCCCAACGAGATCCCGACCAACCTGGTGCTCGGCGCGACCGACATGCTCATCTCCGACTACTCGAGCATCTTCTTCGACTTCCTGCAGACCGGCCGGCCGATCGTGTTCTTCACGCCCGACCTCGCCGACTACGCCGGCACCCGTGGGCTGTACTTCGAGCCGGACGAGTGGCCGGGTCCCGTGCTCATGTCGGCGCGGGAGGTCGGCGACGCGCTGCACGCCATCGCCGACGCCGGTGGTGAAATACCGGCGGAGTCGCGCGAACGCTACCTCGACATGCAGCGGCGCTTCACGCCGTACGAGGACGGCGCCGCCTCACGCCGCGTCGTCGACATCGTCTTCCGCGGCGTGCGCGACGGCTACCGGCTCCGGACGGACCTCGCCGACGACGGTAGGGAGAAGATCCTGCTGTACCTCGGGGGGATGCGCCCGAACGGCATCACGACCTCCGCCCTCAACCTCCTCAACAACCTCGATCACGAACGCTACGACGTCTCAGCGTTCTTCGCCCAGAGCCGGTCGCAGGTCGTCATCGGGAAGCAGCGGCAGATCCATCCCGCCGTGCGTCAGTTCCCGCGCGTCGGCGGGATGAACGGCGCCAAGCTGCTGCACCTCGGGCGGCACCTCGACTTCCGGCGCGGGCGGATCGCTCTGCACGCCGATTCCCCTGCGCAGAACCGGCTGTGGGAGGACGAGTGGTACCGCTGCTTCGGCGACAGCCGCTTCGACTACGTGGTCGACTTCTCCGGCTACGGTCCGTTCTGGGCGGCACTGCTCCTCCACTCCCCCGACGCTCAGCGCGCGATCTGGCTGCACAACGACCTGGCGTCCGACGCGCACCGCGAGGTCAACGGGCAGAAGCGGATGCTGCACAGCCTGACGCAGATCTTCACCCTGTACGGGCAGTACGACCACCTCGTGTCCGTCTCGCCGACGCTGTCGGAGATCAACCGGACGGCCCTGGCCGAGTATGCGGCGCCCTCGAAGTTCGTGTCGGCGCTGAACACGGTGGACGCCGAGCACATCCTCGAGAACTCCACGGCCGATCTGCATGAGCTCACCTTCGACGAGGAGCTCGGCAGCATCCCGGATTGGGCGGAGCTTCTGCTCGCAGACGACGACGTGACCACGTTCGTCACCGTGGGGCGGCTGTCGCCGGAGAAGAACCAGGCGCGCCTCATCCGGGCGTTCTCGGCAGTGCACGCGGAGAATCCGCGGACGCGGCTGGTCGTCGTCGGGTCCGGTCCGCTCGCCGGCGCACTGGAGTCGCTGGTCGCCGAGCTGGGACTGACCGGCTCGGTCTTCCTGACCGGGATGCAGCGCAACCCGTACGCGATCATGGCGAAGGCCGACTGCTTCGTGCTCTCCAGCGACTACGAAGGGCAGCCGATGGTGCTGCTGGAGGCGCTCGTGCTGCAGCTGCCGATCGTCACCGTCGAGTTCGCCTCCGCGAAGAACGCGCTGCCCGCCGGAACCGGGATGGTCGTCCCGCAGACGGTCGAGGGCGTGGCCGCCGGGATGCGCGCGTTCCTCCGCGGCGAGGTCCCGGACAGCCACTTCGACTACCACGCGTACAACCGGAAGGCCGTCGGGGAGTTCTCCCGCGCCATCGGCGCCGTCCCCGTCGACGCCTGACGCGGTCGCGCTCGCGGCCGTCCTCTGGGGTCGGGGCCGAGTCGGCGGCGTGGTCGGGTCGGAATGGGTTCAGGCGCGGGCGGCGAGGGCTGCGAGGGCGAGCCCGGTCGGGAGCTCGCCGTACAGGGAGCCGCGCTCGGGGCCGAGGCGAGCGGCGACGAACGCGTCGGCGACCGGCTCCGAGGCGTGGCGGATCAGCAGCGACGCCTGCAGGGCCAGGGCGAGGGAGGCGACCAGCGGGCGGATGGATGCGTCGGCCGCGTCATCGGACGCCGAGACCGCGGCCACGCGCGCCCGCAGGCGATCGTGGTGCCCGTCGAAGGTCCGGTACACGCCGCGGGCGGCGGCCAGCTCCGCGTCGAACGCCTCCCAGGCCGCAGGCTCGCGCCGGAGCGCGCGCAGCACATCCAGGGCGATGACGTTGCCGGAGCCCTCCCAGATCGCCATCACCGGCTGCTCCCGATACCGCCGGGCCAGCGGGAACGCCTCGGTGTAGCCGTTCCCGCCGAGGCACTCCAGAGCCTCATAGGCGTGCCCTGGCCCTCGCTTGCAGACCCAGTACTTCGTCACCGCCGTCGCGAGCCGGCGGAACGCCTCGTCGGCTGGCGGCGCGTCCTCGTCGTGCGCCCGTGCCAGCCGCAGGGCCACCTCCGTCGCCGCTTCCGACTCGAGCGACAGGTCCGCCAGCACGGCCGTCATGGCCGGCTGGTCGATCAGGCGGGAACCGAAGGCCGACCGGTGCCGGACGTGCCAGGCGGCCTCCGCGACGGCCTGCCGCATCCCCGCGGCGCTCCCGTAGACGCAGTCGAGGCGCGTACGGTTCACCATCTCGAGGATGGTCCGCACCCCACGTCCTTCCTCTCCTAGCAGGTAGCCGACCGTCTCGTCGAATTCGACCTCGCTGGACGCGTTGGAGCGGTTGCCGAGCTTGTCCTTCAGCCGCTGGAGGAGGAACATGTTGCGCTCGCCGCCCTCCAGCACCCGCGGCACGAGGAAGCAGGAGAGCCCGCCGGCCGTCTGTGCGAGTACCAGGAAGGCGTCCGACATCGGCGCCGAGCAGAACCATTTGTGCCCGGTGAGAAGCCAGCGGCCTTCCCCGTCGGCGAGCGCGCGGGTGGTGTTGGCGCGCACATCCGACCCGCCCTGCTTCTCGGTCATGGCCATGCCGAACAGTGCGGAGGTCTTGCCCGGGAGGAGTCGGCCGTCGTATTCGCGACTGAGGAGGCGGGGCATCCACTCGGCGGCGAGCGCATCGGACGCGGCGAGCGCCGGGACCGCTGCCTGCGTCATCGACACCGGGCAGGCGTGTCCGGGCTCGACCTGCGCGAACAACATGAAGGTCGCGGCGCGCGCGACATTCGCTCCGGGCCGCGGCTCCGCCCAGGCCGAGGTGTGCGCGCCGGCGGCGACTGCCGCCGCGAGGACGCGATGGTACCCATCGTCGTACTCGACCTCGTCGATCCGGTTGCCCGACCGGTCGAACGCGTGCAACTGCGGCTCGTGGAGGTTCGCGAGCTCCGCATCCCGCTGGAACCCCGCCGACCCCACCAGCCGCCCGACCTCATCCAGCGAGGCAGCGGCCCAGCCGGCTTCGTACCGTTCCACTCCCTCGCGCAGCGGAAGGTTCGCGGCGTACTCATCCACGTCCACGCGCGGAGGGGCCTGGTTCACGACGGTGTGAGTGACCATGGCGGGAGTCTACGTCGGCCGCCGCCTCAGCGCGGCCGCGGCCAGAGGATTCCCTCACGGAAGTCGGCGTCCGAGTCCAGCAACTCGTCGACCCGGCAGGACCAGTCGGGCATCCGGTCCAGGGCCTTCAAGACATCGCGTCACACACCCCCGCTCCCTTCAAAAAATCGGAGGCGAGCGGGGGTCTTTTTGCATGTATACCCGACCGGTTCGGCAACCTTCGCGTCACGATTAGTAGACACCGTCGTCTACCCGAGTAACGGGGTCATTCCCTGCTTGGTCGCGCGTGAATCGTGCGTTCAAAGACGAACGAATAGGAGATACAAATGAACCGACTGACGAAGGTGGCGTCGGCAAGCGGCATTGCGCTGGGCCTGGTCCTTGGGACTGGGATCACCGCGGCGAATGCGGACGAGGCACCCGACTCCGCTGAGGCAGTGTTCAGCGACTTCGTGGACGCATTGAACGTCAGCGATACCACCGATGCCGCCCTCAACCAGAAGTTCGACCAGCTGCCCGCGGCCGAGCAGGAGCGGGTCGCGGACACAATCGAGGAGGACCCACTGTCGCTGATGCAATTCAGCACCGGCGCGCCGATCCTGACCTCGAGTACCGGAACCGCCGCAGAGCCGGCGCTGGCACGCAACATTGCCAGCTCCATCAAGACGGCGTCGCATCACAGCGTCCCCAACGGCGAGCGAGCGTCGGCACGAAACGCCGCCAGCGGACTCCACATTCAGACTGTCGCCACCAACCCCCGGTACACGGCTACCTACCTGGTGAACGCAAGCCTGTTCGGCATCACGACCGGCACCTTCAACATGCGATACGTCTTCGAAGCAACCTCCACCAACGTCACCCGTAACCTGGAGTGCACCGGGTGGTTCACCGGGGCAGCCGGAATCTGGAACATCAGCACCAGACAGAGCAACTACGTCTCCGGTGGTTCGGGTGCATGCACGGTCCGGTATAACATGGCGCTTGCCTTCAAGGGGTCCTTCTTTAGCGCCAATAAGCAGCAGCAGCTCATTTACACGGGCACCCGGCTCACCAGCGCGACCCTGAAGAACGTCTAGCCATGACTGCCACTGCTATGACGCGAACCCACCCTGCCGTGACCGACCGATGGCTCCTGGTCGCCTCCGTAGCGGTCAGTGTGCTCGCTCCAGTCGTGTGGCCTGCCCTTATTGGTGCGGTCGTCCTCCTGGTCTGGGTCTCGGTGCGATTGGCAAGACAGCTGCCCCGCTCGGTGGCGCTGCTCACCACCGCGATTGTCGTGCTGAGCCTGTCGATCGTGGTTTCGGCGGCTCTGGGTGTCGCTACCGCACTAACCGTCTCCGATACGGGAGAAGGAGGGGTGACGCTCATCCAGGGGTGACCACTCGCCCCACCAACCCCGGCTCGAAGGACTCGTTCCCCCTCCTTCGAGCCGGGGTATGTTGTTCGCAGGGGCTCCTTCACATAGGTATTTGGGCCACACCCGCCACCGCGTCTGCCACACGACCGGCCCCGGTAGGCTGGAGACCCTCATGGCTCACCTTCTCGGCGCGGAATCGCTCCACCTGGAGTACCCGACGCGCACCGTCTTCGACTCTGTCACGCTCGGCATCGCGGAGGGCGACCGGATCGGCGTGGTGGGCCGCAACGGGGACGGCAAGTCGACCCTGCTCCAGCTGCTCGCCGGGCGCTTGGAGCCGGACGACGGGCGGGTCACCCGGCGGCGCGGCGTGACGGTCGGGATGCTGGATCAGCGGGACGAACTGCCCTCCACCGTGACGGTCGGGCATTCCATCGTCGGAGACCGCGACGAGCACCTCTGGGCGGGCGACCCCCGCGTCCGGGACGTGCTCGCCGGGCTGGTGTCGGACATCCGCTGGGATGCGACCATCGCCGAGCTGTCCGGTGGACAGCGCCGCCGCGTGGCGCTCGCGGCGCTGCTGGTCCACGACCACGACATCCTGTTCCTCGACGAGCCGACGAACCATCTCGACCTGGAGGGTGTCGCCTGGCTGGCGCAGCACCTCAAGTCCCGCTGGGCCGCCACCTCCGGCGCACTCGTGGTGGTGACGCACGACCGCTGGTTCCTCGACGAGGTCTCGACGACCACGTGGGAGGTCCACGACGGCATCGTCGAGCCGTTCGAGGGCGGCTACGCCGCGTACGTGCTGCAGCGCGTGGAGCGCGACCGGATGTCGTCGGTCGCCGAGACGAAACGGCAGAACCTCATGCGCAAAGAGCTGGCCTGGCTCCGCCGGGGCGCGCCGGCGCGGACCTCGAAGCCGAAGTTCCGGATGGATGCCGCGGCCACGCTGATCGCCGACGAACCGCCGATCCGCGACTCCGTCGAGCTGACGACTCTCGCCACCGCGCGTCTGGGCAAGGACGTGGTCGACCTCATCGACGTCTCCGTGTCGTATCCGCCGAAGACCGTGCTGCGCGACGTCGAGTGGCGGATCGCCCCGGGCGAGCGCACCGGCATCCTCGGCGTCAACGGCGCGGGCAAGTCCACTCTGCTCGGCCTCGTCGCCGGAACGGTCCGCGCCGACTCGGGCACGGTGAAGCGCGGCAAGACGGTCCGGATCGCCACGCTCACCCAGCAGCTGTCCGAGCTGGACGAGGTGCAGGACCAGCGCGTCAGCGCGGTCGTCGCCGGCAAGCGCACGACGTACCTCGCGGGCGGCAAGGAGGTGACGCCCGGTCAGCTGCTGGAGCGCCTCGGCTTCTCCAACGCCCAGCTCGCCACACCGGTGAAGGACCTCTCGGGCGGTCAGAAGCGTCGCCTCCAGCTGCTCCTCATCCTGCTCGACGAGCCGAACGTCCTCATCCTGGACGAGCCGACGAACGACCTCGACACCGACATGCTCGCCGCCATGGAGGACCTGCTCGACGCGTGGCCGGGGACGCTGCTGGTCGTCTCGCACGACCGCTACCTGCTCGAGCGCGTCACCGACCAGCAGTACGCGATCCTGGATGGGCGGCTGCGCCACCTGCCGGGCGGCGTGGACGAGTACCTCCGGCTGCGGCGGGCTCAGGAGGCGAGCGGCTCGGAACGCGCGGACGCATCCACCGCATCCACACCATCCACCCCATCCACGCCGTCGCCCGGCCCGGCCCTCAGCGGCGCGGCACTGCGCGCCGCCGAGAAGGAGCTGTCGGCACTCGACCGCCGCCTGGGCAAGGTCAGCGACCAGGTCGCCGCCAAGCACGAGG
>JBQCCO010000242.1:0-31099 GCA_051962155.1 Leifsonia sp.
CCTGCGGCGGCGCGGGCTTCCTCACTGAGAACCGGATCACCTCGCTGCGCCAGGACCTCGACATCTGGGTGACCTTCGAGGGCGACAACAACGTCCTCCTGCAGCTCGTCGCGAAGCGCCTGCTCACCGACTACAGCCGGAAGTTCGCCAAAGCTGACGCCGGCGCCCTCGCCCGCTACGTCGTCACCCAGGCGGCCGGCAAGGCGTACCACGGCACCGGCCTGCGGAGCGTCGCGCAGACGGTCCGCGACTTCGGTTCCACGGCCCGCTCGGTGAACTGGCTGCAGGAGCCGGCGACGCAGCGCGAGCTGCTGACCGATCGCGTCGAGACGATGATCGCGCAGATCGCCGGGCGCCTCCGTCCCGCCTCCAAGCTCGGCAAGAAGGCCGCGGCGGAGCTGTTCAACTCGCAGCAGAACGAGCTCATCGAGGCGGCCCGCGCCCACGGCGAGCTGCTGCAGTGGGAGGCGTTCACCGACGCTCTCGAGGATGCGCCCGACGCCGGAACGAAGCAGGTGCTCACCTGGCTGCGCGACCTCTTCGGCTTCGGGCTGATCGAGAAGCACCTCGAGTGGTACCTGATGAACGGCCGCCTGTCGCCGCAGCGCGCCCAGGCCGTCCGCGCCTACATCGACCGGCTGCTGACGCGCATCCGCCCGCACGCCGTCGACCTTGTGGATGCGTTCGGCTACGGCCCGGAGCTGGTCCGCGCGAAGATTGCCTCGGGCGCCGAGGCCGAGCGGCAGGCGGAAGCGCGCGCCTACTACGCCGAGCGCCGCGCCGCGGGCACCCTCCCCGAGCACGAGAAGTCCAAGAAGCGCTGACCCCCCACCGTCGAGTCCGCACAGATTGCACGCGACACGCCGTGGTGGCGTGCAATCTCTGCGTACTCGATGGTGGGGCGTGGGGCGTGGGGACGGCGGGCTCAGCCGGCTAGGGCGGCGATGGCCCGGCGCAGCTGGGTGGATGAGGTGGTCATCGTGTACGGGAAGTACACGACCTCGACGCCGACGGCCGCGAACTCGCGCTCGAGGCGGAGTCCCTTCTCGGTGCCGCGCCAGTCGTCGCCCTTGAAGAAGACGTCGAAGCGGAGCTCGCGCCACATGTCCAGCTTGTCCGGGACCGTCTCGGCGACGGCCTCGTCGACGTAGGCGATGCTGCGGACGATCTCCAGGCGCTCGTGGAGCGGGACGACCGGGGCCGCGCCCTTGCTCAGCTCCAGCATCTCGTCGGAGACCACGCCCGCGATCAGGTAGTCGCACTCGCTTTTGGCGTGCCTCAGGATGTTGAGGTGTCCGATATGGAACAGGTCGAACGCCCCTGCGGCATAGCCGATGCGTCGGGTCACGGGCCTCCCCCTCTGATTGAGCTATCCTCACCTATTCTGGCGGATTAGTGAGGATTTGTCACGAGTGGGTTCGGAGCGCTATTCCCGGCTGTTGAGAGCCCCGGCCACCGCACGTGCGAGGGGCAGGACCTGAGCGAGCGATTGCCGGAAGACGGCCTCCGGGCGTCCGTACGGATCCACGATGTCGCCCGGGCCACCGCCGCGCCAGGTGGACGGCGTCCGCCCGGCGGGTCGCGCCGGCCGGTGGGCCGCCGCCCAGGCGACGAGGTCGGACGCCGTTCCCGACGCAGGGGCTCCGTCCACGATGTGCGCGAACTCGGCGAGTGTGAAGGTTCGGCGGGCGGCCGCGGCGTCGGCGGAGGCGATCCACTCCCGGTGCGCGTAGGTCGCTGTCAGGATCAGGTCGTCGATTCCCAGCATGTTTGCATCCAACTGGCGCGCACGGTGCTCGCCGACGTCGAGTCCACGCTCGCGCAGCAGGCGGACCATGGCCGGATCGGCGGGCCATCCGGTCATCGCCTCCGTGCCGGCAGACTCTACGATGAAGCCCCGGTCAGCATCCAATTCGGCGGCGAGCAGGGCCTCCATCGCCGGCGACCGGCAGATATTGCCCGTGCAGATCGCACGGATGCGGAAGCGGGTCGCCGAAGCCATCCGTCCATTCTCCCGGATACGCCCGCTCGCCCGCGTGCCGACACCCGAACGGGGGTGATTCTCCGCCGCGGCATGCTACGGTCTGTCGCTGAAAGCTCGGTTGGTTCTGTCACTGGCACCGCGCCCCCAGCGTTTGCTAACGTCACCACCAACCTGCGGCAGGAACTGGTCTCGCCTGCTACCCGTTTCCGTTCTACCCGACGTTTGGATAGCACCCCTCTATGTCCCGACACCCCGCTCACCGTTTCGAGACCAATCGGAAAGCGGGCGCTGCGAAAGCGCGCCTGCGATCCTCAATCGCCCTCGCGGCAAGTGCCGCAGTAGCGGCCGTGGCCGTCGGCATCACTGCCGCCGGCGCGTTCGCCGCCCCGACAAGTTACGTCGTCTCGCGGCAGATCGCCGCAGACTCCTTCGACCGGACCCAGACCAACGGCTGGGGCGCCGCCCAGCTCGGCGGCGCGTACCAGGTGAACAGCGCTGCTGCGTTCTCGGTCGGCTCCGCCTCCGGCCGCCAGGCCGTTCCCCGGCCCGGCGCGTCGCTCACGGCCAGCCTCCCCTCCGCGACCGCGTCCGATGTGGATGCGGCTGCGAACGTGCTGATCGACACCCTGCCGTCGACCGGCAACGGCGTCTACTCGGGTGTGCAGGTGCGCTCCACCGGCACCGCGTACTACCAAGCCACCTTCCGGGTCGACGCGCGGCACCACGGCGTGCTGTCGATCACCCGCGTGAACGGCTCGACCGCCACGCAGACGACGGTCGCTGCCGAGAAGGTCGTGCTTCCGACCGTCGCCGCCGGCGCGCCCATCCGGGTGGAGCTGCGCGCCACCGGGACGGACTCCGTCGCCTTGAGCGCCCGCGCCTGGCCTGCCTCCAGCACGGCCCCCGACTGGCAGGTGACCGCGAGCGACTCCTCGCTCGACCGCCTCAGCCATGCCGGCTCGATCGCGCTGTGGAGCTACATCTCCAGCAGCTCGACCGCCGAGCCGGTGCGCTTCGACGACCTGACCGCGAGCGAGCTCACGGCGCAGTCGGGTTCGACGCCCGCTCCGACGGCGACCACACCGGTCGTCACGCCGACCCCCACCCAGACCGTCACGCCGACGCCGACGCCGACTCCCACGCAGACGCCGACGAGCGCTCCGCAGCCGCCGGCCACCGGCCCCACCACGCCCACCGGCGCTGACACGAGCATCGACCAGTCGACCGCTCGTTCGGCTTCCGGAGCGGCGCCGATCGGCAGCACCTCGTACGCGGTGCCGTCCGGCGCCTACTTCGTGGCGACCACCGGCGACGACGCCGTCTCGCGCTCCTCCCAGTCCGCTCCGTGGAAGACGGTCCAGCACGCGGTCGACGCCGTCCCCAGCGGATCGACCATCGTGGTCCGCGGCGGCACCTACCACGAGTCGGTGACGATCCCGCGCGGCAAGAAGGTCACCATCCAGGCGTACCCGAAGGAGGCCGTCTGGTTCGACGGCAGCCGCACGGTGTCGAACTGGTCGCGCTCCGGCTCGGCCTGGGTCGCCGGCAACTGGAACGTCGTCTTCGACGACAGCCCGACGTACACGCGCGGTGCGCCTGACGGCACGACCGCCGGCTGGCAGTTCGTCAACCCGGCGTACCCGATGGCCGCGCATCCGGACCAGCTGTTCCTCGACGGGACCGCTCTGAAGCAGGTCGCCTCGCGGGCGGCCGTGACGGCCGGGACGTTCTACGTCGACGGGACCACCCACGAGCTGGTGCTCGGCTCGGACCCGACAGGTCACCAGCTCAACGCCAGCGACACGGTGAAGGCCTTCCTCGTGCTGGGTGACGGCAGCGCCCTGAAGGGCATCGGCATCCGCCGGTACTCGCCCTCCGTGCCCGACATGGGCACGGTGCAGGACTACGCCGTCGGCACCACCATCGAGAACGTCTCGATCACCGACAACGCGACCACCGGCCTCTTCGTGGGCGGGACGGACGCCACGGTCACGAACGTGACGGTTGCCCGTAACGGCATGCTCGGCGCCCAGGCGACGTACGCGGACCGCCTCCGGGTCACCGGGATGCTGGCCGACCACAACAACACGGAGCACTTCAACCGTGCTCCGGTCGCCGGCGGTTTCAAGGTCGCCCGGTCGCGCGGCATCACTGTCACCGGGAGCAACTTCCTGAACAACGACGGCAACGCGCTCTGGTTCGACGAGTCGGTGTACGACGCCTCCATCGCGAACAGCGACATCGTGGGCAACTCGGGCCACGGCCTGGTCGCCGAGATCTCCGCGAAGTTCGCCATCGCGAACAATGTGGTGGCGCAGAACGGCATGGACGGCATCCTGGTCAGCGACACCAATGGAGTCGACATCCGCAACAACACGGTGACCGGCAACGTGCGTGACATCAGCATCACGCAGGGCTACCGGCGTGCGAGCGACCTCTCCACGGCGGGTCACGACCCCCGGCAGACGCTTCCCGACCCGACCGTGACCTGGATCACCGGCAACGTCACCGTGACGAACAACATCCTCGCGAACAGCCTGGGTAACGCCGTGCTCGCGGTCGAGGACTACAGCCACTGGCACTCGGCGGAGCAGATGGGGATCACCCTCACGGGGAACGTCTACCAGCGCACCTCGGCCGGTAGCCCGACCTGGCTCATCGTCTGGTCGCGCGGTGCCGGGGACCCTGCGGTCTTCAACTCGCTCGCCCAGTTCACGGCCGCGACCGGGCAGGACCGCACGTCGCGCTCCTTCGACGGCCAGGACGTGCTCTCCGCCGGATTCGCCCCGCTTCCGCTGGTGACCTCGCTCACCTCGGCGCTGGCTCAACCGCTCCCCGCGGCGACGGCCGCGCTGACCGGCGAGCCGGCCGGCTCGCTGCGGATCGGAGCGTGGAACTGACCCAGCAGCGCGATCAGCGGGAGCGGAGCAGCCGCGCCACGGCGATCACTCCCGCCAGATCCCGCCGGATCGCGGGGATGAGCAGGACCGCCACCCCGTAGACCAGCGCCAGCGCCACGACGGCCGCCGCCACCTGGACCCCCGTGCCCTGGGCGGCGGCCGTCGTGCATGCCGCCCAACCGGCGGCGCCGCCGAGCATCGCGCAGGCGAGCACCCGGCCGGCGCCGGCGTACAGCCGGCCGATCGGGACATCCGTATTGCGTGCCAGCCACCACAATGAGATCGGCCATGACAGGGCGGGCGCGACGGCATAGGCGATCGCGACTCCGAGCACGCCTCCGAGCGAGCCGATGATGATGCAGGCGACCTTGATCGCGGCGCTCACCAGCGAGTAGCGGAGCAGTGCACCGGTCAGACCGCGCGACACGTAGGCCCAGTAGCCGACGAAGGCGAGGATCTGGAAGATACCCGCGACCGCGAAGAGCCGCAGGATCGGCGCGGCCGCGCTCCATTTCGGGCCGAGGAGGAGCGAGGTCAGCGGGTCGGAGGCGCCGGCGACGAGGGCCAGGCCGGTCACGATCGTGTAGCCGAGCGCGAGCTGACCGCGGGCGAGCCACTCGCCGAACCGTTCCTTCTCGTTCTGCAGCCGCGAGAAGAGCGGCAGCGCGACGGTGGTCAACGGGATGCGAACTTGGTTCAGCGGCGTCATCAGGAGCTGAAAGGCCCGGCTGTACACGCCCAGGGCGGCCGGGCCGAAGCGAGCACCGACGAGGACGTTGTCGATGTTGTTGCTGACGTAGCTGACCAACTGGGACGCGAGCATGTTCCAGCCGAATGCGAGGAACGCGCCGACCGGCGCATCCCGTCGGGGGAGTCCCGGAAGCCAGCCCGCTGCGACGATCAGCACGACGAGCAGCACCAGTGCCTGGGTGAGCTGCTGTGCGACCAGTGCCCAGAATCCCCAGCCCGCAAGCGCGGAGACGATCGCGACGGCCAGGGCGACGGCCGGAGCGAGGATGTCGGCGGTCGCGACAGCGGAGAAGCGCATCCGTCGCACGAGGTCGGCTCGGTACTGGGTGCCCAGCCCGTTGATCAGGAACGTGAAGGCCAGGGCGTGTGCGATCGGCACCAGGTCCGGCTGGCGGAACGCCAGCGCGATGAGTCCCGCTCCGCTGAAGACGATCGCCGTGAGGACCGCACCGATCCCGGCGTTGATCCAGAACAGGTTGCCGCGCTGGCCGCGGCTGACGCTCGGCGCCTGGATGGAGGCCGACGAGAGCCCGAAGTCGCGGAAGAGCTCGCCCACGCCGATGATAGCCAGGACCATGGCGATCAGGCCGTAGTCGTGCGGGCTGAGCAGCCGCGCCAGGACGATGACGGAGGCGACCTGCACGACGACCTTGCCGCCCTGCGCGCCCAGGGTGACGGCCGCGCCGCGGACCGCGCGGCCGCCGAGGCCGCGCGTGTCTCCGGGGTCTGCAGCGTCATGGCGCTCGGGCCGGGAGCGCGGGGTGCGGATGGTCATGACCGGAGTCCCGAAGCGGCCCGGCGATCCCGGGCGCGTCGATAGGTTCCGCGCGCGACGCGCACCACCTCGCGCAGCCGGGGGAGCGCAAGGGCCAGCAGCCCGAACCCCCGGTAGTGCGGGACGGGGTTGCCGGCGAGCCGGGCACCGGCGAGGCGTCCCGCCAGTGTGCTGCGGCGGGTGGTCTGCAGGGGCTGGACTGCCGCGAGCTCGTCGAGGTCGATCGTGCTCACCGAGATGACTCCGGCCTCGATCGCACGCAGGACGATGTCGTAGCCGCGCTCGGTGCGCGCGATGAGGGCACTGCGGCCGTCGCCGTCGGCGAAGACCGGATACCCGTGTCCGTCCGACTCCCAGAAGTCGGCTGCCGTGACGTCGGCGCTCTCGCCGACTCCGTCCGGGCAGATCTTGCAGCGCCACTGGGTGGCAGGACCGAGGGCGGAGCCCCAGGACTCGTCGTAGCTCGCGTCGCTCGAGGTCCCATCCGGACGCTGGACCGTGAACCGTCCGGGCCAGCCGCGCCCGCGGTACCAGAGGTCGGTCACGGGTGTCCCGGCCGGCGACCCGAGCTCCGCCGCCAGTCGGTCGGTCGCGTGCTGACTGGGCGTGCCGGCGCAGAAGAAAGAGAGGAGCACGGGATTGTCGTCCCGGCGCCCGTCCGGACGGGAGGTGAGCGCACGGATCGCACTGACCTCGCACGGCTTCCCGACCATGACCGTGCCGGGGAGCAGCGCCTCGGGGCGGGAGGCGCTCGCCGTGGGCGCATACCGGGAGCCGGCCGCGGCCAGCGCTTCCTCTCGGGAGAGGATGCTGACGCTCACCGTCCGGCGCGGCTCCTCCGTGTCGGCACGGGCTCCGACCATCCGGGCGGCCTGGCCGGTCTCGAGCATCCAGGCGGCGATCGCCGTGAGCGCGCCGCCGCTGCTTCCCCGGAACCGGACGTCGGTGTCGGTCGCCCACGCCATCCAGGCCCGGAGGTAGGGGCCCATCGTCGGGTGCCGCCGGGTCGACGGGGACCGCACCGCGCGGACGGTGACGCCCGGGCACGCCTCGTCGAACCGGCGGACGACGTCGGGCGTGGCGTCGACCGGTGCCGGCAGCGAGTCCACCGGCTGCGAGTCCACCGGTACGGGCCGGAGGTTCCCCTCCTCGTCCAGGCGCATCCGGAGGCCGGGGTCGAGGAGCGTGCAGGCGCCGCATCCGCTGCAGTTGCCAGAGGCGACGACCTTGGCGACCGCAGCACGCAATGCGGTGGTCCGGGCGCCGGTCGCGTCCCTCCTGGAGGTTCTCGTCGTCGCGGTCATGTGGCCACCCGATCGAGGCCGCGCGAGAGCGCTGCGACCGCGCCTTCGAGCCGGTCTCCCGTGACATCCAGCACCCGGGTGGCGTCCGCTGCAAGGCGGGGGTCGGCGAGCTGCGCGAGCACCTCCTCCACGGGGTCCGCGGCCGTCCGCAGATCGACCGAGCGCGTCCAGCCGAGGTCGGCGAGCAGGGGGCCGAACTTGCGGGAGTAGGCGAGCGGCACCGCGGGAGTCCCGGTCGAGAGCGCGTTCAGGCACGCATGCATGCGCGAGCCGAGCACCACGTTCGCGGAGGCGACAGTCCGGCGGACATCCTCCAGTCCGCCGGGCACGACCGTCTCCAGCCGGTCCTTCCGCTCGGCGAGGAGCTCCGAGATGGCGTCGATGTCCGAGTCGGGGTTGTCGGATTCGAGGACATGGGCGAGCAGCGTCACCTCACGCCCGTCCGCGGCCAGCCCGTCGAGGAGGCGATGGACGGTCCGGCGGTAGCGCGAGCTGTCGACGTGCGGATTGGGGTGCCAGAGCAGTCCGGAGACGTTGAGGACGACATCCCGGCTCTTCTGCACCTCGGGGCGCGGGAGTGCGAAGACGACGTCCGTGGTGAGCACGTCGACCGGACGGCCCAGAGCCCGGGCGGCGTCGGCGCTCTCGCTGTCTCGGGCCATCACCAGCTGCGATCGCCGGAGGCTGCGCCGGGCGAGAGCGCGGCCGGTCGCCGTCTGGAACGGTCCGATCGTCTGCGGCCCGAGGACGACGGGGACGCCCGCCTGGGCCGCGAACTCGGCGACGGCCGACATGACGGCCAGTCGGCGGGTGCCGTAGATGTCGGCGAAGCTGTCGCCCGAGCGCGTGTCGACCACGAGGTCGAAACCGGCGAGCCAGCGCTGCATCCCTTTGCGCCCGGTCACTCGTTCTGCGAGGAGCGAGCGGAGCCGGCCGATCGGAAGCTGGGGAACGCGCATCCCGTAGTTCTGGAAGACGATCTCGCTCTCCGGGTGCACGCGTCGCAGGAGGGCCGCTGTCCCCGCGCCGAGCGCGCGCACGCCGAGATTCGGCGATGCGTCGTCGGCCCAGAGGATCAGTGTTCGCATGGCGCTCCCGGGTCGGGTCGGTGGGGCATCGCACGCAGGCGTCCAGCGCGCGCCCAAGTGAGACTTACTCATGTATCTTAGCCAGCGGACGCTCGGCGCGTGACCCCAATTGAGGGCGCGTGAGGCAACTGCTGCGTCGTGCCAGAGTGGACGGCATACCGGCCGGAGGGGGAGAGATGCGCGAGCTCGTCGTGCAGCAGTCCTTCCCCGACCCGCGCCCGACCACCAATCCGTACCTGATCATGCTGCGCGACGCCATCGCCGCGCAGCCGGGCGTCGAGGTCCGCACGTTCACCTGGCGTCGAGCGCTGCTCGGCCGGTACGACGTCTTCCACGTCCACTGGCCGGAGATCCTGGTCTCGGGTCACAGCCCGCTCAAGAAGGCCGTGCGGCAGGTGCTCACCCTCGCGCTCGTCGTGAAGCTGCGACTCACCAGGACCCCGATCGTGCGCACCGCCCACAACGTGGAGATCCCGGACGGGATCAGCAGGCGGGAGCGGGCGCTGTTGCGCTTGATCGACCGCTCCACCACTCTCCGCATCCGGCTGAATCCCCTCACTCCGGTGCCGGAGGGGTCGGCCGTCGAGACGATCGAGCACGGGCACTACCGCGACTGGTTCGCCCGCTATCCGAAGCTTCCGGCCACTCCGGGGCGGCTCGCCTACGTGGGGCTGGTCCGGCGCTACAAGGGCGTGGATGCGCTCATCGCCGCCTTCCGATCAGCCTTCCGGCCGCCGCCGCCCGAGCCGCGGGCGACGCTGACCGTCTCGGGCAAGCCGTCCTCCGACGAGCTCGCCGGGCAGCTGCGCGAGGCAGCGCTCGGGGACGACCGCATCGCCCTCCACTTCGCCTTCCTCTCGGACGAGGAGCTGGTCGCGGCGGTCACCGAGGCGGAGCTCATCGTGCTGCCGTATCGCGAGATGCACAACTCCGGCGGCGCGCTGTCGAGCCTGTCTCTCGATCGTCCGGTGCTCGTCCCGGACAACGACGTGAACCGGATGCTCGCGGCGGAGGTCGGGAAGCTCTGGGTCCAGCGCTACCAGCCGCCGTTGACCGCGGCCCACCTCGAGCGCGCGCTCGCCGCCGTGGGGGAGCGCGACCCGGACGCTCGCCCGGACCTCCGCAGACGCGGCTGGGAGGAGACGGGTCGGCGCCACGTCGACGCCTACCGTCGCGCCATCGAGCTCAGCGGGCGCGGGACCGGACGAAGACGCCCCGGTTGACGACGCGCCCCGATTCGAGCGCCTCACCGAGGGACCGGACGCGGAGGCCCCTCGCCGCGGAGACGTCGAGGATCTCGGAGGCGAGCCGCAGACGGTCGACCTGGGGTTCCGGTCCGTCGTCGACCCCGTCGAGGGCGGAGGCGAAGTTGTCGTGCGCGAGCAGGATGGCACCCCGCCGCGCTCCGGCCTGGGCCGCCGCGATGCGCTGGTCGTCCGTCAGCGCTGCAGCCCCATCCCGGACGGAGGTGCTCCAGATGACCGGCGTGAGCCCCGCATCCCGTACCGAGCGCCAGCCGGCGAACGTCAGATGGCCGTAAGGCGGCCGGTACCAGCGCACCTCGCGGCCGATCGTGTCCTCGAGCTCGCGTCGGCCGTCGCGCATCCGGTGGCGGAAGACATCCGGAGCGATGGTCGCCACATCGACGTGGTCGATGCCGTGCAGGGCGACTTCGTGACCGCCCTCCAGGAGCGCACGGGTGAGTGCGGGGTCGCGCCGCACGCGCGACAGGAGGACGAAGAAGGTGACCGTCGCCGAGCGGGAGGCCAGCAGCTCGAGGAGGCGAGCGGTCATGCCGGCGACCGGGCCGTCGTCGTAGGTCAGGACGAGCTCCGGCGCGGAGGTGCGCACCGACACGACGGAGCCGACGGGCGCCAGCGCGAACCGGATGGTGTCGCGCGCAACGCGCCGCAGCCTCACGCGTCCGCCCCCGCGGCTTCGCCCGCGCGGCCGGTGCGCGCGTACTCCTGGTACACGACCCCGAACGCTCCCGACACCATCCCGCCCCCGCGCCAGACGGCGCGAGCGCCCCGGGCCTGATGGCGGAGCGATCCGGTGACCCGGCCCACGAGCCAACGGCCGGCGCCGCCGACCACGCGGACGCAGCCCCCGGCGACTCCCGAGAGGCGCGCGAGAGCGCGGCGAAGGGGAGTCGGGGCGAGCCGGATGCGGATCGTGCTGGTCGAGTTGCCGTGACTCCAGGCCCGCTGCAGCACCCAACGACGCGTCATCCGCTCAGGCGGGACGACATCGGTGATCGCCGACTCGTCGCACCACACCATCCGGTAGCCCCGGCTGTGGAGCTGCCGGCTGAACAGCGTGTCCTCTCCGCCGCTCAACCCCAGGTCGTCGGCGAACCGGACCCCGGCCGCGGCCACCTGTTCGAGATCGAGCAGGAGGTTGCCGGCGGCCGCGACGTCTATGGGTGTCCCCGTGGGCATCCGGCGGCGGACGTAGAACGACCCGGCGGCCAGCCACGGGTCGAGCTCGCCGCGGAACTCGGCCACGACCCGGCCCGAGACGGCGGCGGGCCGGCCGGACGAGCTCCAGGTCTCGAGGAGGCGCACGAGCCAGCCGTCGTGCGGAAGCTCGTCGTCGTCGATGAAGGCGAGCAACCGGGTTCCGGCTTCGCTCAGCGCACGGTTACGGACGGCCGAGATTCCGGGATGGGACTCGACGACGGCACGTGCGCGGGCATCCGAAAGCGCATCCACGACGGCCTTGCCGCTGCCCTCCGGGTCGTTGTCGACGACGAGCACCGTGGTGGGATAGGGCGCGCCGGCCTCGGTGGCGTGGGCCAGCAGCATCGGCAGGAGCGCGCCGAGTTCGGCTGGACGGTGGAACGTCGGCACGGCTATCGTCACTGTCACCGGTTCCTCCGGTTGCACGGTCACCCCCTCACGTCAGAGCGGAAGTCTATGCCAGACCCGACCCGGGACACGTCGGCGGCGCGGCCCGAACCCACGCCGTCGTTCGCCGGCGAGGCGGTCGTCGTGGTCAATTACGGATCCTCGCGGCTGCTCGCCGAGAATCTGGCACCGCTCACCCGCGCCGCGAGCGGCCTGCTGACGATCGTTGTCGACAACCTCAGCACGCGCTCCGAACGCGAGGCGATCGTCGAGTTGTGCCGGAAGGAGGGCTGGATCGCGGTCCTCCCCGACGACAACCCCGGCTTCGGGGCCGGTATGAACGCCGGGGTCATGCGTGCCGCCGAGGCGGGCGCCGAGCGCATCCTGCTCCTCAACCCGGATGCCGTGATGGCGCCGGCGGATGCGCGCGCTCTGTTCGACGCGGTGATCGCCGACCCCGAGGCCCTGGTCGCCCCGCGCATCCTCCGTCCGGACGGGTCCGTCTGGTCGGCCGGCGCCGACGTTTCCCTGGTGGATGGGCGGATGACGTCGGCGCGACGGCGGCCGCAGCCACCAGAACGACGGGCCGAACCCTGGCTCAGCGGCGCGTGCCTCTGCATGGCACTGCCACTGTGGGAGCGCGCGGGCGGTTTCTCTGACGGCTACTTCCTCTACTGGGAGGACGTGGAGCTGTCGTTCCGCGTCCGCAGGGCCGGCGGCCGCCTGACGCTCCTCGACAGCGCGACCGTGACGCACGCGGAGGGCGGCACGCAGCAGCCGGGCGCGGAGAGCGCGGGGACCGCGAAGTCCGCAGGCTACTACTACTTTAACATCCGCAACCGGATGCTTTTCGCCGCGCTCAACCTGCCGGACGACGACCTCGCCCGGTGGCTGCGGACCTCGCCCCGCGTCGCCTGGGAGATCCTCCTGCAGGGCGGCCGGCGCCAGTTGCTCCACCCGGTCGCGCCGCTGCGGGCGGCCTGGAGGGGCTTGCGCGACGGACGGCGGATCGCCCGGGCCGAGCTCGCCGCACGAGCAGAAGGTCGTGGCCGTACTATGCAGGCGACGGGCTCGAACGGAGGGGGAGCGATGAAAGTGCGTAGTCGCATACAGCGGTACGTGGAGCTTGCTCGTGGCGTCCTCCGAGGTCACCCCGGAGCGCGCCTCGCAGCCGGAGTCCGGCTGGGCGGACAAGGAAGGTACGAGCTTGCGCGCGGCAGCATCATCCAGAAGGGCGCACGCCTCTGGGTGAAGGAGAACGCCACCCTCCGGCTCGAGAGGGGAAGTGCCATCGGCCCACGCTGCACGGTGAACGTCGCGTCGGGGCTGGTCGTGGGTGAGCGGACACGGATCTCTTGGGAGGTGCAGCTTCTCGATACCGACTTCCACCGGATTACGCGCCCGAACGGCGAAGTGCTTCCCCATACGGCTCCTATCCGGATCGGGCGTCATGTTCTCGTGGGCACCGGGGCGATGATCCTGAAGGGCGTGACGATCGGGGATGGTGCGGTCGTGGCTGCCGGCTCGGTCGTGACCCGGGACGTGGAGGCCGGCGCGATCGTCGCAGGCAACCCCGCCAAACGCCTCGGTGACGCCTCGGACTGGGAGTAGGCCGGCCCGCGGCGCCGTGACCCTCTGATGAGGGGGGCGACAGGTGAGGAATTCTCGCTTAGTCTGGTGGTGCAACAGCGACCCGACCCCTGATGCGACCTGATAGCCGTTCCGTCCTCTCTCCCGAGGGAGGCTCGCGGAGACATCGTTGGCCGAGCCGCCGTGTATCCGAGAGAAGTGAGAGCGAGCAACCAATGGTCGATGGGGGAAGGCGCATCAGCGTCGCGCTCGTCGGTACGCGTGGCGTGCCGGCGCGCTACGGGGGGTTCGAGACCTGCGTGGAGGAGGTCGGCACCCGGCTCGCGGCCTGGGGGCACGACGTCGTCGTCTACTGCCGCTCGGCGAAGACCGACGAACGACCGGCCGAGTACGAGGGGATGCGGCTGATCCACCGGGGCGCGATGCACCGGCGGAGCCTGGAGACCCTGAGCCACACCGGTCTCTCGGTCGCACATCTGATCCGCCACCGGACGGATGCCGCCATCGTATTCAACGCCGCCAATGCGCCCTACCTGCCCGCATTGCGTGCGGCGTGCATCCCCGTCGCCACCCACGTCGACGGACTGGAGTGGCGTCGCGCCAAGTGGGGACGGATGGGCCAGGCCTACTACCGCACCGCCGAATCCCTCGCGGTGCGCTGGTCCGATGCCCTCATCGCGGACGCGCAGGGGATCGCCGACTACTACCGCGACGAGTTCCGCGCGGAGACGCAGCTCATCGCCTACGGCGCACCGGCGGTCACCCCGGGCGACGACCTCCTGGAGGGGGTCGGCCTGCAGGCCGGCGGCTACCACCTCGTCGTCGCGCGCTTCGAAGCCGAGAACCACGTGGACCTCATCGTCGAGGGATACGTGCGCAGCCGGTCCACGAAGCCGCTCGTCGTCGTCGGGTCCGCGCCCTACGCGGAGGAGTACAGCCGGCGGGTGCGCAGCGCGGCGGATGAGCGCGTCCGCTTCTTCGGCGGCGTGTGGGACCAGCGCCTCCTCGACCAGCTCTACGCCGGCGCGGCCACCTACTTGCACGGCCACTCGGTGGGCGGGACCAACCCCTCCCTGCTGCGATCGCTCGGCGCGGGAACCGCTGTCATCGCCTACGACGTCTCGTTCAACCGCGAGGTGGCCGGCGCGGCCGCGGCGTACTTCTTGGACGCCTCCGGCGTGGCTTCGGCCATCGACATCGCGGACGGCGATCCGGCCCTCCTGGAGCGGCGCCGCGGCGCAGCCGTCCGCCGTGCCGCCGAATACGACTGGGACGACGTCGCCGACCGCTACGAGCAGCTGTGCCTGCGGCTCGCCGCGCACGAGCTGGTCCGGCCGGCTCGCCCCTGGGGCCGCCAGCGGACCGGAGCCGCGGGCCGCCAGGCCGCCGAGGAGCGTGCCGGACGCATCCCGGGGCGCGGCACCTCCGGCGTCGAGGGTCGCATCCACGGAGCGGCACGATGAGCGGGCAGCGGGCGGAGTCCCCGGCCGGCATCCCGACCCCGGCCAGCATCCCCACCCCCGCCAGCGTCCCGTCGTCGGCCAGCGTCCCGACCCCGGTCAGCGTTCCCTCGCCGGCGAACGGCGAGACCTTCGCCGACGCCCTGCGCCGCCTCCGCGCCGCGCAGAAGCCCCCGGCGCGTTCGGCGCCCGCCTACTCGCGGTTCGTCAACCGGCGTATCGGACGGTACCTGGCCGCGTGGGCGTACCGCGCACGGCTCACCCCGAACGCGGTGACGGCCGTCAGCGCTGTGTGGACCTTCGCCGCCATCCTGCTGCTGGTGCTGTTCCCGCCGTCGTGGCTGCTCGGCGTCCTCATCGCGCTGCTCCTCCTCGTGGGCTACGCCTTCGACTCGGCCGACGGCCAGCTCTCGCGGCTCCTCGGCACCAGCAGCCCTGCTGGCGAGTGGCTCGACCACATGGTGGATGCGACCAAGGTGTCCACCATGCCGCTCGCGCTCGCCGTCGGCTTCTACCGCTTCCACGTGATCCCGGTCCCGTGGCTCCTCGTGCCGATCGTCTTCGCGATCGTGTCGGCGGTGTTGTTCTTCGGCATGATCCTCACCGAGCAGCTCCGGCGGCGGACGCAGGGATCGGTCCCCCTCGCGGCGGATGCGTCCGGACGGCCGTCCTGGCTGCGCGCCCTCGCTGTGCTGCCGATGGACTACGGGGTGCTGTGCCTGTCGTTCCTCACGCTCGGCGCGATCCCCGTCTTCGTCACCCTGTACACGCTGATCGCCCTCGCGACCACCGCGTTCCTGCTCCTCGCGGCGGTCAAGTGGTTCCGCGAGCTGCGCTCCTGGAGACCCGCCCAGGCGCACGAACAGGTGCAACCCGAACAGACCCCACCCGACCCGACACGACCCGAACAGAAGGGGGACCTCCGATGACGAAGGTCGATCGTCCCGAACAGAACCCGGAACCGAACCCCCAGGGGCCGTCCCGCCGGCGCCGCCGCATCCTGATCATCGTCGGGGCCGTGGTGGTCGCCGCCCTGCTCGCCGTCGCGATCTCGGTCGCCGCCGTCCGCGGCGCACAGAACGCCCAGGCCCGTGCGGTCAGCACGCCGACCCCTTTCCAGCTCCCGACGCCGGACAAGAACTCTCCGCCGCCCCCGTCGGCCGCGCCGGCCTCGCCGGCTCCGCAGTCCACTTCGTCGTCGAAGCCCGCGGCTCCGCCGAAGGTCGACCCCCGGTACGGTGCCCCCGTCGCAGCGGTCGTCTCCACGGGCACCACCGCGACCCTCGCTGGAGGCCTCACCGCGAAGCTTCAGGTGGCGGACACGACGGCCAAGGCGGTCCGTGCCGGTGAGGTCGCCGGTCCCGCCATCAAGGTGCAGATCGAGCTGACCAACCCGGGCAGTACCGACGTCTCCCTCGCCCAGGTCGCCGTGAACGCCTACTACGGCAAGACCTCCATCCCGGCCACCGAGCTCACCGACGGCGCCCAGCCGCTGCTCGGCACGCTCAAGGCGGGTGAGACCCGGACCGGCGTCTACCTCTTCTCCGTCCCCGACGGCCAGAGCGGCTCGGCCGTCATCACCGTGACGGACGCCGCGGGAACGCCGATCACCGTCTTCAAGTGAGCCCATCATGATCCCCGCCACCGAGACCATCGCCGCCGCACTCAGCGGCACGGCGCTGGACACCACGCTGCTCGGCGTGGCGGGGATCGCCGTCGCCGTCGCAGCCTTCATCGTGCTGAGGCGGATGCCGCGGACAGCCGTCGGGGTGTGGATCGCGGTGCTCTGCTTCGTCCCCGTCTGGATCGGGCTGGGCCTGGGCTTCAACGGCAACTACTACCTGCCGGCCGTCTCCGGCATGGCGGTCCTCGCGACCGTGGTGCTGCTGCCGGTGCACGGGTTCCGGTTCGGCGCCATGGATGGGCTGGTGGCCCTGCTCATCGTGTTCGCGTTCGCCTCCCTCATCACCGCGAATGCCGGCATCGCGGTCGGTTTCGCCTTCTCGCTGTTCACCTACTTCATCGCCGGCTACGTCTTCGGCCGGGTGGGGGGCCTGCGCGTGGACCCCTCGTGGATCTACGGGGCCGTGGCCATCGCCTTCACCGTCGTCAGCATCCTGGTCATCGTCGAGTTCCTGGCGCACTGGAACCCGTTCGTCACCATCCGCTCCGGGAACTCGATGTACGCGGTCTGGGGCACCATCCAGGAGCGCGGCGGGGTCGCCCGGGCCGAAGGGGCCTTCGGGCATTCGATCGCCCTCGGATCGAGCCTCGCCATCGCCATCCCGCTGACCCTCGCGGCACGTTTCCCCCTCCTCGTGCGCGCCGGGATGGTGCTGCTGATGCTCTCCGCCACGGTCCTGACCTTCAGCCGGATCGGGATGATCGGCGCACTGCTGGGGCTCGTCCTCTCCATCGTGTTCATGCGGGATGCGATCTCCCGCCGCGCGCGCATCGTGCTCACCTCGGCGATCGCGATCGTCTCCGCACTGCTCTTCCCGCTCGTCGCCACCGTCTTCGACGATGCCGGAGCAGAGGCGACCGGCAGCGCCAACTACCGCGGCGACCTCCTCTCCCTGCTCGGCAGCATGAATGCCGTCGGCGTGGCCGGATCCGCGCAGAAGAACTCCACCGGTCAGGTCTACTTCGGCAACTTCCGCTCGATCGACAGCCAGCTCATCCTCACCGGGCTCTCGAGCGGGCTGATCGCGCTGGCCGTGGTCGTCGTCGCTCTCGGCGCCGGCATCGTCCTGGTCGTCACCCGCAGGGCAACTCCCGCGACGATCGCGGTGGTCGCGCAGATCCCGGCGCTCGCCACGGTCGCCCTGATCACGCAGTACTCCGTGTTCCTCTGGGTGGCGGTCGGTCTCGCCGCCACCACCCAGCATGTCCGCCCGGCCACCGCCGAGGCGAACCTCCTGGTGTCGTCCGACCGGTACCGCCCTGCGCGGCCCCCGGTCGTCACGACTGCACCCCTGCCCGAAAGGAGCGCCCGCTGATGCCTGCGCCAGCCCGACACATCCCTCAGGCCCCGCCCACCGCCGAGGCCGGTTCGAGCACTCCACCCACAGCCCAGCACCAGTTCGGCGCGGCGCTGAAACGGTTCTGGTACATCGTCGCCATCGGCGCGATCGCCGGACTGGTCGGCGGATGGGGCCTCGCGCAGGTCGCGACTCCCGTCTACACCGCCACCAGCAGCCTGTACTTCTCGCTGAACTTCGGCGGGTCGGCCAACGACCTCAACCAGGGCTCCACCTACACGCAGAATCAGATGCTCTCGTTCGCCCAGCTGGCCGAGTCCGCGCTCGTGCTGCAGCCCGTGATCGACCAGCTCGACCTGCAGACCACGCCGGCCGACCTGGGCGACTCCATCGCCGTGAGCACGCCGCAGAACACCGTCATCATGCAGCTCTCGGTCAGCAGCCCGGACGCGCAGCAGGCCGCCGACATCGCGAACGCCGTCGCCGCGACCCTCGGCAAGAAGGTCGAGGAGATCGCGCCGAAGAGCGTCGCGGGGGCACCGACCGTGTCGGTGCGCACCATCCAGACCGCCGTGAAGCCGGACACCCCCTCGTCGCCGAATGTCCGGCTCAACCTGGTGGCGGGCTTCGTCATCGGCATTCTGATCGGTGTCCTCGCGGTCGTGCTCCGCGAGCTGCTGGACACGCGCGTGCGCTCGGCGGAGATCGCGTCGCGTGTGACCGGTGTGCCGATGCTCGCGCAGATCCAGCGACTGCGGCGGAAGCTTCCGAGCCCGATCCTGCTCGCCGACCCGCTCTCCAGCGCGGCGGAGGGCTACCGCAGGCTGCGGTCGAGCCTCGAGTTCGTCAGCGTCGACTCCGATCGCCTGGCGTTCGTGGTGACCTCCTCCATCGAGGACGAGGGCAAGTCGCTCGTCTCCCTCAACCTGGCGCTGACCCTCACCGAAGGCGACCGCCGGGTGCTGCTCGTGGATGCGGACCTGCGCAGGCCGACGCTGGCCCACGCGACCGGCCTCCCGGGCGGCGCGGGTCTGACCTCGATCCTCGTCGGCCGGGCCGCCCTGGCCGATGCCGTCCAGCAGTGGAACGGCCTGGATGTCATCACCAGCGGCCCCATCCCGCCGAATCCGAGCGAGCTGCTCTCGTCGCGGGCCATGGCCGACTTCATCGCGCAGGTCTCGCACGACTACGACGTGGTCGTCTTCGACACTCCGCCGATGACGGCCGTGGTGGATGCGGCGATCGTCGCACGGTCGCTCGAGGGCGCGCTCGTCGTCGCCGACCGCACCCGCGTGTCGCGCCAGCAGCTCGCCCAGACCATGGACCTCCTCGAGAAGTCCGGTGTGCGCATCCTCGGCCTGGTGCTGAACCGCGTCGCCCCCACCAAGAGCTCGAGCAGCTACTACCGTACGGCTGCCGCGAGCCCCCAGAGCCGGTGGCGCCGGCTGACGATGCGTCGGGCTCGTCAGTCGGTGCCGCCTCTGCCCCTCCCGCCCGTGCCCGCCCAGCCCTCGGAGGATGAGGAGCTCGCCGGAGTCCCCGAGGACGCCATCGACGACGCGCCCCTCGACGACGAGTTCGACGAGGACCTGAGCCTGGCCGAGGCGGACGCCGACGCCGAGGACGCCGCCGACCCCTCCGCCGCCGAGGATGCCGAGGACGGCTCCGACATGGACGACGAGGACTTCGAGCTGGCCAACACGGGCGGAACCCCGGAAGCGAAGCCCGGCCGCTGACGGCGGGCGCTGTGCCCTATTGAAGGAGATTCGAACGAATACCGTTCGAATCTCCTTCAGTACTGCCATCTGAAGGAGATTCGACGCCGGATCTCCTTCGTTAGCTCGCCAAGACTCAGGCGGCAGCCCTCACCCCCGGGCCGCCTCCCGCACGATGTGCGCGATCCGCTCCCGGTACCCTGCGACCCCGTGGCGCCGCTCCGCCTCGTCGGCGTCGCCGCCGACCGCCTCCAGGGTCGTGTCCCAGTCGTGGATGGTCAGCTCCAGAGCATCCGCAAGCGCGGCCGCATCGTCCGGCCGAACCGTCACCGCCGTCCGGTACCCGGCGGTCGCCTCCAGGAGTCCGCTGGTCGCGCTCGCGATGACCGGGCGGCCGGCGAGGAGGGCCTCCACCGCGGTGTTGCCGAACGGCTCGTCCACCCGGGACGGCACCACGACCACGTCGCCGTCGCCCACGATGTCCCAGACGCACGGCTGGAAGCCGTGGAAGCGGACGCTGCCGACCAGATCCTTCGACCCGACCGAGGCCGCCAGCTCCCGCTGGTACCACTCGTAGCCGGGGAAGACCGAGCCCACCACATTGAGCTGGGCGCTGATGCCGCGGTCGCGGAGGCGTCCGACCGCGTCGATCGCCACATCCACTCCCTTGCGCGGTGAGAGCCGCCCGATGTAGGTCACGCGCAGCGGCCCGGCGATGAACTCACGTGGAGGCGTCCGTCGGTCCGGCCCCGGCACGGCGTTGTAGACGACTTCGGCCCGGCGGCCCAGCCGGGCGAAGGAGCTCGAGAGCACACTCGCACTGAACCTGCTGTTCACCAGCAGGACCCGCGAGAGGAACAGGGGGAGGGCCAGGAGCCGCCGCACTGCCCGGGAGGCGCTCGCCTCGCCCTCGTGCACATGGGTCAGCACCGGAACACCCAGTGCGCGCGCGAGCAGCGGCCACAGGGGAACGGTGATCGTGTTGACGTAGACGAGAGCGGGTCGCTCCCGGCGCAGCAGCGCGGTGCCGCGAACGGTGGATGCTGCGGATGTGCGCAGGAACCGGGCGAACCCTCGAGGGGTGAGGACGCTCTTGCGGAGCACCGGGCTGGGGCACAACTCGACGGACGCTCCGCGTGCCTGCAGCTCGGCGACCAGCGGTCCGTCCGTCGGGACTGTGACGACGACACGCCAGCCGTCGTCGACCAGACCGCTCACGCTCTCCAGCATCACCCGGTCGGAGCCGTAGAGCTCTGGGCTGGGATGCGCGACGAGAACGGTGTGCGAAGGTCGACGACGGCTGGCGTGTGTCATCCTCGGATGCCCCTACTGAGCAGGCGTCACGACGAAGTTGTCGAACTTCGTGGTGAGCGGCACATCAGTCGCGGTACCCGAGAGGTAGGCGCGGAGGCCGACGGCGCCGGCTGCCTGCAGGGCGGCGGTGCTGTCCGTAACCGATGCCTGCCAGGTTGCCGGCTCGGTGGCGCCCACCTTCCAGACACGCGCCCGGATGGTGGTCGGCGAGGTGCCGAAGACCTGGACGCGGACCTGGTACTGGGTGCCCGGAGCGTAGGTGAGGCCCGTGATGTTCACCAGCTGGAGGGCGGTCGAACCCTGGAGCAGCTGAAGCTGTACCAGGTTGCTCGACTGGAACCAGACGCGAGCCGAGTACTCGGACGTGCCCACCACCCGGCCGAGGGCGGAGACGAAGATCCCGCCGCCGGTCGAGGTGCGGTCCGTCGTGAACTGGACCGTGGTGTCCGTGTTGCTGCTGGACACCGTGTTCAGCAGCTGCGTCTTCGTGGATCCCGCTGCACCGACGATCTGGCCGGTACCGCTTCCCACCGTGTAGGCCGTCGCCGATCCGGCTCCGGTCCACGCTCCGCCGAGGTCCGCGCTGCCCCAGCCGCTGGCCGAGGTGCGCTCGAACGTGTCGGACGCGATCGCCGCGGGCGGCGGTGCCGTCACGGTCACGGACTTCGTGGCGGAGTTGGTTCCGCCGCGGTTGTCCGTCACCGTCAGCGTCACCGTGTAGGTGCCGCCCGAGGCGTAGGCGTGGCTGGCCGTCGCCGTGGTCGCCGTGGCGCCGTCACCGAAGTCCCAGGCGTAGCCGGCGATGGTGCCGTCCGGATCGCTGGATGCGGTGCCGTCCACGCTGACCGTCAATCCGTTCGTCGAGGCCGTGAAGCTGGCCACCGGCGGCTGGTTCGGCGGGAGGGTGGTGGTCACCGGGTTCTGCGCCGGCGTTCCGGCCAGACCCTGGTTGTCCGTCACTGTCAGCGTCACCGTGAAGGTGCCGGCGCTGCCGTAGCTGTGCGTCGGGTTCACCCCGGTTCCTGTCGTCCCGTCACCGAAGTCCCAGGCGTAGGAGGCGATCGTCCCGTCCGGATCGGACGACGCGGAGGCGTCGAACGAGGCGGTCAGGTTGGACACGCTGGAGGTGAACGACGCGACCGGCGGCTGGTTGGCGACGACCGTGACCTGCTTGGATGCGGTGTTGGTCGACCCCTGGTTGTCGGTCACGGTGAGTGCCACCGTGTAGGTGCCGCCCGCAGCGTAGGTGTGGCTGGCGGTCGCCGTGCTGGCGGTGGCGCCGTCACCGAAGTCCCACGCGTAGGAGGCGATGGTCCCGTCCGGGTCGTTCGAGGCGGTGCCGTCCACGTTCACGGTCAGGCTGTTCTGCGTGGTCGTGAACGACGCGGTCGGCGTCTGGTTGGGCAGGGTCCCGGTGGTGGCCAGCGAGTAGTGGTTGGCCACCTGCTGTGCCGTCAGCTCGCTCGGGTAGATCGCCGCCTCATCCAGGGTCCCGTTGAAGTACGCGCTCGTCGAGCCCCAGGTGTTGTCGCCGCCGATCCGCCAGTAGCCGTTGTAGGCCTGAGCGGCGGTCTGCGGGTTGGTGCCGACGAGCTGGCCGTCCACATACAGGCTCATGCCGTCCGGGCCCTGCACCCCCACCACCTGATGCCACTGGTTGTTGTTCAGTGCCGTGGGCGAGGTGATGGTGTTGGTCTGGCCGGTCCAGACGCCGAACACCAAGCGCCCGTCATCCTGCATGTAGATGTGGCGGTCGTAGCTGCTCGACAGGCCGGTCTGCTGATCGCCGAACCCGATCAGCTTCCCGCCCTGCGTCGTGGACGTCTTGAACCAGATCTCCTCGGTGTAGACGGTCGGGTTCGCGAACTGCTGGTTGCTGGAGACGAGGCTTCCGCCGCTCCCGTGCAGAGGCGTGTTGAACTTCACCGCCTTGTCGGTTGCGGAGAGGACGCCCTGCTGACCCTTCGTGGTCGCGGTGCCCGAGTAGGTGCCGTTGTTGCTGTAGGCATCGGCGCTGAACGCGGTGGACCCGCTGGTCTCATCCAGCCGCCAGTAGATGTCCGGGTTCGCGTTGTACACCGCCGCTCCGTAGGCATCGTTGGGAGCCGCCTGGAGCGGGGACGGGCGACCGGAGGCGACGTACTGGTTCACGACCGTGGTCCGGTCGAGCACCGTCGGGTAGAGGGAGACCTGCCCGATGTTGCCGGCGAAGAAGTCGCTGCTCGGCCGGTTCGGCCAGCCGCCCAGGTTGTCACCGCCGATCCGCCAGTAGCCGGAGTAGCTCTGGGCGCTCGTCACATCGGTGCGCGAGCCCACCTGCTTGCCGTCGAGGTACAGCCGCATGCCGTTCGCACCGAGCGACGCGGTCACCTGGTGCCACTGGCCGTCGTTGAAGCCGGTGCCGCTGTTCAGCGTCTGCACGCCTCCCGGGTAGACGCCGAACCAGATCCGGCCGTTGTTGTCCATGTAGACATGGCGGTCGTAGCTGCCCGAGGTCGTCGAGGTGTTGGAGTTGCCGAAGCCGATGATCTTGCCTCCACTGGTGGACGTCGTGTTGAACCAGGCCGAGACCGTGAAGGTGTTCGGGCCGGTGATCGACGACGGCGTCACAGCGAATCCGGTGGATGCGCCGCTGAAGGTGGTTGCCGTGGTCCCGCTGATCGGGCCGGCGACACCGTTCCGCGTCGCACCGGCCTGCAGCTGCAGGTCACTGAACCCGACGTGGTCGTAGCCGACCGCTCCACTCGCCTCGTCCAGCGGCCAGTACGAGCTGGCGCCCGCGTTCGTCACCGAGTCGGCGTACGGTCCTCCGCTATCGGTGGAGGCGATCGTCACCGTATTGCCAAGGCGCGAGATCTGGTTGCCGTCCGGATCGGTCACGTACACGCGGTACGAGTGGGTGGATCCCGGAGCCAGGCCTGTGTCGATGAAGCCCATCGACGGCCGGGTCCAGAAGTTGGAGATCAGCGTGGTCTGGTACACGGGGCTCGCGTTGTTGCCGTCGCGGACCACCTTGTAGCTGAGGTTCACGTTGTCCTGGTCGTAGGTCGCCGTCCAGGAGACGCGCGCCTGTCCCGTCTTGAAGGAGACGGCGTTCGGCACGAGCGACGTGTTCACGTTCGGGCCGAGCTTGCTCTTGACGACGTTGTCCATCGCGTAGCGGACGAGGCCGTACTGCGCCACGCCGTTCACGTACGGGAACTCGCCGCCGGCCACCAGGTAGTTGCCGTTGCCGGCTACCGACCAGGCCGCCTGTCCCTGGCCCGTGAAGGAGCCGGTGACGTACTGCGGGAACCAGTTGAGGAGGGTCGGCGAGGGCTGGCCGGTGAAGTTGGCGTAGGCGCCGTCACCGTTGTTCGTCAGCGTGCCGGTCTGCGCCTTCGAGAACGCGATGGTGTGGTGGTACGTCCACGGGTTGGTCTGCGGGAAGCCGCCGACGTTGCCGCAGTAGTGGGGGTGCCCCGCAATGTACAGCGCGTTGTTCATGGGCCAGACCGAGTACGTGTCGCCGTGGCAGTCCTCCATCCAGATCAGGTTTCCGGTGCTCGGGTCGGCCGAGAAGCTTCCTTCCAGGTTGCCGCCGGAGCCGAAGACGTAGCCGGAGCCGTAGACCCGGTCGCTCGTCGCGACCAGCGAGGTGATGCCCGCCTGCGTGCCCGCGTCGCGGACCACCGAGTTGGCGCCGAACGTCTGGAACGCACCGCTGGTGCCGTCGAACATGGCGAGGCCGTAGGCCGGGTTCGCTCCGTTCACGTTCTGGAAGCGGCCGCCCGCGTACACCTTGGTGCCGTCGGGGCTGACCGCGAGGGCGTCGACGACGTAGTCGGCGCTTGCCGCCCAGGTCGTGTTCAGCGATCCGTCGGAGGCGTTGATCTTGGCGATGTATCCGGTCGAGGTGCCGTTCACCGTCGAGAACGTGCCGCCGGCGTAGACCGCGGTGTTCGTCGCGGCGAGGGCGCGGACCTGGCTCTCCATGATGGGCCGGAAGGAGCTGATCACCTGGCCGGTGGCGGTGCTGATGGCGACGATGCGGTAGTAGTTGCCGCCGCCCGCCGTCGTGAAGTCACCGCCAACGTAGACGCGGGAGCCGTCCGGCGAGGCGGTGATCGCCAGCGCCTGTGCGTTCAGCGGCACGTTGAAGCCGGTGATCAGGTTGCCCGTGGTGACGTCGTAGGCGAGGAGGTTGCTGCGGGGCGTCGTGTTCGTCCCTGCTGCTGCTCCCGCGGGGCGGGCGGTGGTGAACTTGCCCGCCACGTACACGGTGTTGCCCACGACGACCTGCGCCCACGCGACTCCATCGATCTGCGTGGTGGGGAGGACGTCGGCGCTCACTGTCGGTGGCGACGCGGGATTCGTCGGATCGGGTGGGGCCGTGTCCGCCAGGGCGGGCTGGGCGAGTGCGAGGCCGCCGAAGACGAGACCGATCGCCGTGAGGACGGCAGTCAGGATGCCCAGGGAACGAGAGCGAGGGCGGGGTGATGTGCTCATGACAACCTCGGTGTCTGTGTGGTCGGGATGGGGCTGGTCGGGTTGGAGCCGGTGCTGCTGGTGGTGCGGGTGGTGCTGCTGTTGCTGGTGGTGCTTCCGGGGGCGCATCAGTACGCCCCGACGGGATGTGCCATCACCTTGACGGTGCGCCACATGATGACGAGGTCGCCGGTCAGCGACCAGTTCTCGACGTAGTAGAGGTCCAGGCGAACGCTCTCCTCCCACGAGAGGTCGGATCGGCCGTTCACCTGCCACATCCCGGTGAGGCCCGGCTTGATGTAGAGGCGGCGGCGGACATGGTTCTCGTATCCCTCGACTTCGGAGGGAAGCGGTGGTCGCGGGCCCACCAGGCTCATGTCGCCCAGGAAGACGTTCACGAGCTGGGGGAGCTCATCGAGCGAGAACTTGCGCAGGAAGTGGCCCACCCGGGTCACGCGCGGGTCGTGCTTCAGCTTGAACAGCGGCCCCTGGCCTTCGTTCTCTGCCTGCAGCTCGGCGAGGCGCGCCTCGGCGTCGAGGACCATCGAGCGGAACTTGAACATGGTGAACCGCTCCCCGTTGCGGCCGACGCGCTCCTGCGTGAAGATCACGGGCCCGTTGTCGTCGAGCTTCACCGCCAGCGCGATCGCCACGAAGAGCGGGGAGAGGACGAAGAGGGCGAGGGCGGAGGCGAAGAAGTCGAACGCGCGCTTGAGGACGTGCTTTCCGCCTTCGAACTGTGGGATCTCGACGTGGATAAGCGGGAGCCCCTCCACCGGACGGAAGTGGATGCGGGGGCCGGCCACGTCGGTGAGCGGCGACGCGAGAACGAGCTCGGTCGCCGTCCCTTCCAGCTCCCAGGCCAGCTTCTTCACGAAGTCGGCGCCGCTGAGGGCGCGCCCGGCGACGATCACCGTGTCCGCGCCCAGGCGCGCGGCGGCGGCGGCCGCCCCGGCCAGGTCGGAGACGATCGGCACCTCGCGCCCGGGTGCTGCAAGGTGGCGCTGCAGTTCCGCGTCCTTCTTCGCACCCTTCCGCCTCCCGGTGTCGAGGGCGGCACCCACGACGTTGTAGGCCGCCCCCGACTTCTGGTGGATATGACGGACGACGTAGTCGACGTCGTCGAAGCGTCCCACCACGAGGGCGCGCGAGAGGTAGTGGTCGAAGGTCCGCTGCCGGATGAGCCAGTGCCGCCACAGCCAGCGCGAGAACAGCACGCCGCCCATCCCGGCGGGCAGGGCGACGACGAAATAGCCGCGAGCGATGTCCACCTTGGCGACGAGGAAGAGGATGGCCAGGAGGCCGAAGGTCGTGGCCGTGGCCGACACCACCCGCCGGTACTCGGAGACGCCCATCCCGACCACCCGCGGATCGCGCGTGTGGTAGACGGTGAGGGTGAACATCCATGTCCCGGCGATGATCAGCGACAGGTAGGCGTAGTCGATGCGGAATCCCGAGGAGGGTGTCTCCGCGTCGTCCAGGCCGAAACGGAGGAAGACCGCACCGACCGTCGCGGCCAGGATGATGGCCGTATCGGTCGCCAGCAGCCGGAAGCGGTAGAGACGTGCCCACGCGCGGCCGGACATGAGGTCGCCGAGCGCGGTGGTGGGGCCGGGAGCGATGAGGCGCGGGCGGATGACGGTCATGCCATCACCTCCGCAGTGTCGATCGCGCGTGCGGGTCCAGCCAGGGAGCCGACGACGGCTGGGGGGAAACCGTGGTCTCGAACGGCTTCACCGCCGCCGGCTCCGCTCGTGGGGTGCTCTCCGTGGATCCGCGCGTGCCGGGCGCTCCCCGGTCGGTTGGGGTTGAGTGCGGGAAGCGCTCGGCACGGCGGAAAGGGGTACACGGATCTCACCTGCGGGTCGGGTTGGTGCTCTTCGGGTGGTGTGAACGGATGAGTTCGAGACCCTTAAAGTGACTGTTCCTCACCTATCCACAAAGGTGAGAATACATCGTTTTCACAGCTTCCCGACACCCGCATTTGGGGGTGAATATTGCTCATTTTCGCACGATTCGGGCGATCGGGGCTTTCGGCCGTTCATCGACGCGTGTCAGAGGTCGCGCCTAAGCTGGCAGCATGTGCGGCAGGTTCGCGATGGACGACAACGTCAACGACGAGATCACCGAGTTCGTCGAGCGGACCGGCCGGCGTCCGGAGGAGTGGCGAGCCGACTGGGAGGCGGACTACAACATCGCGCCGACCGACGACATCCCGGTGCTGATCGACTCGGAGAAGACGCGTGAGCTGCGGTTCGAGCGGGCCCACTGGTCGCTGGTGCCGTCGTGGTCGGAGACGCTGAAGCCGAAGTTCCCGACGTTCAACGCCCGTGCCGAGGACATCGCCCAGAAGTCCACCTGGCGCAAGCCCGTCCAATCGCACCGCGCCATCGTCCTCGCCCGGGGCTACTACGAGTGGCAGGGTCCGAAGGGCCACAAGACCCCGTACTTCATCCGCTACCCGGACGGTCAGCTGATGGGATTCGCCGGCCTCTACTCCTGGTGGCGCGACCGCAGCAAAGCCGACGACGACCCCGAACGCTGGGTACTGACGGCGACCATCCTCACCTCCGACGCCGTGCAGACCCTCGCCGACATCCACGACCGCAACCCCGTCATCCTGCCCGAGGGGCTCTGGCAGCACTGGATCGACCCCTCGATCGTCGGCGACCAGGAGCTCGTCGACGAAGCGGTCCGCGCCGGCATCGCGGAGGCGGAGACGCTGCGCTTCGACCAGGTGGCGCCGTTCAAGACGGAGGACGACGGCCCGCACCTCATCCAGCCGGTCGCGTAGCCGCCGCGTCGGTCGCTCAGCGATCCTCGGGTGCTCGGGAGAGCGCGTCGGCGGGACGGCGGGTCAGCTCGGTCAGCGGGTCAGCTCGATGATGACGCTGCGGTGTGTCGTCATGCGACGGCCTGTCTCGTCGAACCCGAGCGCCCGCAGTTCGGTGAGCCCCCACGTGTCCTGGGCGCCGTCGACATCCAGTTCGATCATCCACACGCGGTCCACGCCGTCGAAGCGGTCGCGAGCCTCCGCCTGGATCACCGAGTAGGCGCGGTCGCCCCACCAGGTGTTGCGGTAGTACGGGGTCTCCAGCGTCACGTCCCGGACACCGGTGAAGCCGGACGGATACGTGCGCATGGCGAGCCGTGGGCGCTGCGACGGACGCGCCGATTCGTCGAACACCACCGCGTCGCCGGGTTTGGCGTTGGCAGCCATGGCGGCGCTGATCTCCGCCCAGTCGCTCTCGTTCTTGGCGTACGGTCCGCGCTCCTGCACGTAGACCGGCACGCAGAGGGCTACGAAGACGATGGTCGTCCCGGCGGTCGCGCTCACGGTGCGGCGGACGTCGCGGCCGATGAGCCGTCCGAGGACGAGGATGCCCTCGGCCACGAGGAGTGCCGCCGCGGGCGCCGCGAAGGTCGAGTACCGGCCGGTGTACATGGGGTACACGAGGTTGACTAGCAGCATCAGGCCGGTCGGGAGGAACAGCCAGGTTGCGGCGACGAGCCGAGTGGACGCGACCCGCGGCCCGGCGACGGAGGGGAGGGATCCGCGCAGACGCCAGGCGCGCCAGGCCGGCCACAGTGCGAGCCCGATCAGGGCCCAGGCGGGGATCGCGACCCATGGCATCCCGAACCACAGGAAGTAGTACCAGATGGCGGGGTCGTCCGGCGTGGAGCCGAGGTAGCTGATCTGGCTGCGCTCGAGGAAGGCGATCACGGCCAGCGGCGTCAGCGAGATCACGGCCGCGCCGGAGGTCAGCGCCCACGCACGCAGGGTTGCCCGGGATGCGCGGGTGGCCAGCAGCAGGACGCCGTGGGCCACGAGCAGGGTGATCGAATAGAGGAAGAGGTACGACGTCGCTGCCATCCCGACCCCGTACAGCACCCAGGCCAGCCGCCGCGCGCGGGGAGTCAGACGACCTCCGCCGCCGTCGATCAGCCATAGCAGAAGCAGGGTCAGCCACGCTGCGGCGGCGGCCGTGAACGCGTAGGATCGCGCCTCTTCGCCGGCATAGGTGAGCCGCGGGAGCACACAGGCCACCACGCCCGCGACGACTGCGGCGCGCGCGCCCCCGCGACGCCCCGCGATCAGGGTGACGGCTGCGACGGCTGCGCCGACCGCGAGCGCGCTCGGCAACCGGACCGCGAACGCGCTTTCGCCCGCCAGCCGGATCCAGCCGTGCATGAGGAGGTAGTAGAGGCCGTGCACCGCATCCACGTGGGTCAGCATCCCGAGCAGGCTGCCGACCGGGCGCTTCGCCGAGAGCAGCGTCGCCGCCTCGTCGCCCCACAGTGACGGAACCCAGCTGAACAGAGCACAGAGCAGGGTGGCGGTCACGCCGAAAATGAGCGCGATGATCCAGGGCCGCACCGCGCGCAGCGGTTGGCCTGCCCGGATCTCCGGTTCGACGAGGACAGTCATACCCACTACTTCTAAGCGTCGGACAGGAACATCGCCCAGACAACCAGACAACCCTGGGCGACGCGTGGGCGAGCACTACGGAGATTCACACCGGCGCCCCGTCTCGACCGGATTGTGGGGCGCCGTGTCATGATCTGCACAGCTCCCCGTCTGTTGGGCGTGAAGACAATTTCCACCGACCGATTCGATATCCGCATCCAACTCCGCGAGTCCACCGCCGAAACGCTCGCGCTCGCTGCGGGAGGCGCTGCGCTCCTGGTGTCGGGGCTCACCGCGCTGGCGATATTTCTGACCGGCAACCACCAGGTGCCCATTTCGGGCCCGGGGAGGAGCGCCGGACTGGTCGCCGCCATCGTCGCCGCGTCGAGCGGTGCACTCGCCTACGGGGCTGGGCGCTTCGCCGTCCTCCGGTCGCCGACGGTCGGCCCGCGCGTCAAGCATCTGACGCGCCGGTCGCTCGCGATGGCCGTCTTCGACGCCGTCGCGGTGTCGTTGGCTCACGCAGTGGTGATCGGAGCCGGCGTCATCCTGCTGGCGGACATCATGTCGGTCAGCCTCCCGGGCGCGCCCGTCTACGCCCTCGAAGGCACCCTCATCGTCGCCGTGATCTCCGGTGTGAGCGCCTACATTGCGTTCTCGTCCGCGGTCCACATGTCGCCGCTGCTGCTGTCGACGGTGCTCACGGCGTTCCTCACCATGGGCGCCGTGACGTCCATGGTGACCGCATCGGACAAGTACTGGTGGAAGGAGAACCTCAGTTCGCTCGGGACGCACCTCGACTTCTCCGGCCTGACCTTCAACGCGACGCTCATCGTCGGGGGCATCGTGGTCGCGTCGATGGCACGGATCTCGACCGCCGGCCTCATCGGCGGCGCGTTCGGACGTGGCCCTCTGGTGGCTCGCTGGGCGCTGCTGCTCCTCGGCGTCCTGCTGGCGTGCGTCGGAATCGTCCCGGTGAACGTGTCGGTGCTCATGCACAACACCGCCGCGACCGGAATGGCGGTCGTGTTCTGCGCTCTCGCCGTCGGCATCCGCTGGATGATGCCCATGATCCCCATGGCGTTCCGGATCTTCGGCTGGATGCTGGTCGCCATGATCGCAGGGTCCTCGCTTCTCTTCGCCCTGGGGTATTACAACCTCACCGCGGTGGAGCTCGTCGCCTCGATTGCGGTCTTCGGCTGGATCATCGTCTTCCTCCGCGTCGTCGGAGCGCTCGACGCGGACGTCGCCGCCGACACTGTCGCGGAGGCGTGACTCTCGGCGATCTCGTTCGGCGCCCGCAGCGGCTGCCGATCCCCGCTCGATCGGCTGGGGTGTATCGGGTCCCGGGCATCCCGGCAGCTCACGCCAGGCGCCCGGGACCCGCCCCACACACGCCGGGAACACTCCGACGCCCTGGTGGCGTCATCGTCACATCCAGCGTGCTCGACGACCAACGTAGGCGTCGCGTGGACGCCTGTGGAGGGGATGACGGGCGGAGGCGCCGGTGGTAG
>JBQCCO010000243.1:0-4197 GCA_051962155.1 Leifsonia sp.
GTATTAAATTTGGGATTCGCCGCATATCCCCACCGCGGCTTGTGGGTCGGGGGGGTGCGCGGGGCGGTCGGTTTGGGGGGGCGCGTGGGGGCCGCCGCGCCCGCCGGGGGGGGGGGGGCGCCCCGCGAGGGGACGCTGCCCCCGGCCGACCTCGCCGGCTCCACCTTCACGATCAACAACTACGGCAGCCTCGGCGTCGACGGCAGCGCAGCGATCATCAACCATCCCGAAGTGGCGATCCTGGGTCTCGGCCGGGCCATCGAGCGGCCCTGGGTCGTGGACGGCGCGATCGTGCCGCGCCGCATTCTCCAGCTGTCCCTCGTGTTCGATCACCGGGTCACCGACGGGGGCGTCGCGGCGGCCTTTCTGCGGGAGGTCGCGGATGCGGTCGAGTCCCCGATCGGAGCGCTCGCCGACCTCCCTGGCAGTGTCGCAGGCTCGGCGTAGGGTTGCCGCATGAGCGACAAGAAGAACGACGACGACGACCACGACCTCAGTGAGGAGAAAGTCGTCGCGCCGGAGGAGAACCTGGACTGGCTCCCGCAGCCGGAACCCACCGACGGGGAAGCGCCGGCGCCATAGCCGGCAGCGCTGAGCGACGGGCGGCGAAGGCCGAGCACCTGGTCGCGCACGCCGAGCAGAGGATGGGAGGAGTTGCGCCTCGATCGCTCCCGCTCTGGCTCGCACTGGTCTTCGTGCTCGTCTGCGGTGCGCTCGTGGCCATCCAGACCCGGATCAATGGAGCGCTCGGCAGCCGTCTCGGCGACGGGTTCACCGCCGCGGCCATCTCGTTCGGCTCGGGCCTCGTCATCCTCGCCGTGGCGCTCGCCGTCGCTCCCGCTGGGCGCCGGGGACTCGCGCAGGTCGGCGCTGCGGTCCGCGCCGGCGAACTGCGCTGGTGGTACGTCCTCGGCGGCGTCGCCGGCTCGTTCCTGGTCCTCGCCCAAGGACTGACGGCCGCCACTCTCGGTGTCGCTCTGTTCACCGTGGCGGTCGTCGCCGGCCAGACCATCAGCGGGCTGGTCCTCGACCGGGTCGGCATCGGCCCGGGCGGTCGGCGGCCCCTGACGGCCGCGCGCCTGGTCGGCGCCCTGCTCGCCCTGGTCGCCGTGACGTGGGCGGTGTCGGCGCAGTTCGGCGGAAGCGCTCCGGTGTGGATGATGGTGCTGCCCCTCCTCGCCGGCCTCGGCACGGGCTGGCAGCAGGCCGTGAACGGCCGTGTCCGCATCGTCGCCGCGAGCGCGATCAGTGCGACCTTCATCAACTTCGCCGCCGGGACGATCGTGCTCGTCGTCCTCATGCTCGCCCACTGGATGCTCGTCGGGCTCCCGAAGCAGCTGCCTCCCGATCCCTGGCTCTACGTCGGCGGCGCGATGGGCTGCATCTTCATCGGCGTGACGGCGTACCTCGTCCGCATCACGGGCGTGCTGCTCCTGGGTCTCGCCACGGTCGCCGGCCAGCTGCTGGCGGCGCTTCTGCTCGACCTGCTGCTCCCGACCTCCGGCCACGTCCTCGCGTTCTCGACCGTCGGGGGAACGCTGCTCGCGATCGTGGCGGTCGTGATCGCCGGTGTCCGCTGGAGCTTCCGGAGGCGGCCGGCCTGAACCGGCACGCTGGGTCGCCTACTCCAGCGTCGTCAGGAACCGCTCGGGGTCGACCGACTTGCGGTGCCCTTCCTTGGTGTCGGCCGGGATGCCGCCCACATACAGCCAGCCGAGCAGCCGTTCGTTCTTCGCCAGGCCGTGCATCGTGTGGACCGCCTTCGACCGGGTGTGATGGCCGGTGCGCCACATCACACCCCAGCCCGCGTCGTGCAGCAGCAGGCTCAGGATGTGCGCCACGCCGGACGCGACCGCGTCCTGCTCCCAGCCCGGCACCTTCTCGCTCTTGGTGCGCACCGAGACGATCGCCAATAGGAGGGAGGAGCGGAGCGGCTTCGCGGCGAGCTTCTCGGCTTCGGAACCGCTGGCCTTCGCATCCTTCACGAAGGCCCGGCCGAGCCGCTCGCGGGCGTCGCCGCGGAGCTCGATGATGCGCCACGGGTGCAGTGCGCTGTGGTCGGCCACCCGGCCGGCCGCGGCGACCAGCGGGAGGAGCTGCTCGTGCGTCGGCGCCTCCGAGGTCACGCGCGAGTACGACCGCCGCGAGGCGACCCGGTTCGCGAGATCGGTCGCGCCGTCGCTCGCCGTGGCGTCGCTCGCCGCGCCGTCGCTCGCCGCATCCCGGCCCATCAGGCCTCCGGGGTGAAGTTCAGCGAGAGCGAGTTCATGCAATAGCGGTCACCGGTCGGCGTGCCGAAGCCGTCCGGGAAGACGTGGCCGAGGTGCGAGCCGCAGGCCGCGCAGCGCACCTCCGTGCGGACCATCCCGAGGCTGTCGTCCTCGAGCAGCTGAACGGCCTCGGGCCGCACCGACTCGTAGAAGCTCGGCCAGCCGCATCCCGAGTCGAACTTCGTGCCGGACTTGAACAGCTCCGCACCGCACGCGGCGCAGGTATAGAGGCCGGCGCGGCCCTCGTCGAGCAGCTCGCCCGTCCAGGGGCGCTCCGTGGCCGCCTCGCGGAGCACGGCGTACTGCTCCGGGTTGAGCTCCCGGCGCCACTCGTCCTCGCTCTTGGCCACGGTGTAACCGCCGGGGGACGTCTCGTTCTGTGCCATACCTCTGCCTTTCCTCGTCTCCAGACTAAACGGGGGCATGCGGGCCGATGTTCCCGGTTCTGTCGGACGACGTGCCGCGGCGAAAGGGGGAACACACAGGACCCGCACCCTAGGATGATCGGCGAGCGCGGGGCGCGACCGGCACCTCCGGCCACCGCCCGGCGTCCGCGACGAGGGAAGGCGGTGCTCGTGACCCGGTCAGCCGACGAACGACCCGCTGCCTACCAGGAGCCCTCGGAAACGGACCAGCTGAGCGATCGGGATGCCGCGATCCTCGCGTTCGAACGCCAGTGGTGGCGTCACGCTGGAGCCAAAGAGCAGGCCATCCGCGAGGAGTTCGGTCTGTCGGCGGCCCGGTACTACCAGGTGCTCGGAGCCCTCATCGACCGCCCGGAGGCTCTCCGCCACGACCCCATGCTCGTCGAGAGGCTGCTGCGGCTGCGCGAGGCGAGACTGGCCGCACGACACGCACGGACCCTCCCGTCCGGCGACTGACCCCAAGGACCGCATCCCCCGATGGCAGAGAAGTTCCCCCGCGACCGTTTCGACGAGATCCCGGACGACCTGCAGCGCGTCGGCGCTCACCGGGCTCCGCGGCCGCGCGGACGCGGCTGGATCGCCGTGGGCTGGGCCGCCCTGGTCACGGTGATCCTCGTCGGCGCCGGCATCTTCGGCCTCTCCCTGGTCAACGGCACCATCGACTTCCACGGGTCGTCCCCGTTCGCCAGCCGGTCGCAGTCGCACACGCCCACGCCGACGCCGACACCCACGCCGACGATCGTCCCGACCGTGGACCCGTCCCTCAACGTGAACGTGCTCAACGGCACGACGACGACCGGACTCGCGAAGACGGTGGCCGACAAGCTCACCGCCGCGGGATGGAAGGTCGGCTCGTACGCGAACGCGGACAACAGCGCCATCGCGGCGACGGTCGTCTACTTCGGGAAGCCGGCCGATCAGGCCGCCGCCCTCGGCGTCGCGCAGTCCCTCCCCGGGGCGACCATCCAGCAGAGCACGGCGTACGACGACACGGGCGCCGACATCACGGTCGTCATCGGGGCCAACTTCACCGGTTGACTCCCGCCGCATTCGTCACGAATCGGGTGGCCGGACGGGGTGCGTTCGCGCCCGCGCATCCCCTTTGTTTCGTGCGTGTTTAACTTTCGACTCTTTTGGGAATCGATTCGCGAAAACACTGGTGACCCAGCGGATTACACGCATTAGGATCGGGATTCAACGTGCGACGCCGGATCGCGCGAGCGACACAGCAATGGGAGTAATGCATGGCGACTGGGACCGTGAAGTGGTTCAACGCTGAGAAGGGCTACGGCTTCATCACCGTCGAAGATGGGGGACAGGACGTTTTCGTTCATTACTCCGCGATCGACATGGCGGGATACAAGGTTCTCGAAGAGGGCCAGCAGGTCGTGTTCGAGGTCGGCTCCGGGCAAAAGGGCCCGCAGGCCGAATCGGTGCGGCTGGCCTGAGCAGCAGCGACATCCGAATGGCGAAGCGCCGTCCCGAAAGGGGCGGCGCTTCTG
>JBQCCO010000244.1:0-11992 GCA_051962155.1 Leifsonia sp.
CGTCTCGCCGCCCTTGTCGGAGGTGTCGAAGTACGGGTTGCCGAGGTTCTTGGGCAGGAAGGTGATCTTGTAGTTCTTGGAGCCGGAGCCGGATCCGGAGCCGTTGGAGCCGCTCGAGCAGCCGGTGACGGCGAGGGCGACGGCGACGACGCCGGCGCCGAGGGCGAACAGGCGCTTGGTGCGGCGCGAGGTGGAGGGCAACATCGTTGTTCCTTTCGGGGTGGGTGAAGCAGGTGGTGCAGGTGGTGCGGGTGGAACGTGCCTACGGCTGACTTCGCCGTCGGCGGGCTCGGGAGCCGCGCGCCCAAGCGAGGATGCGCGGCGAGAGGACCGAGACGATGAGGAGGACACCGGTGATGATGTTGATGGCGTCGGAGCTGACATTCGCCAGCCGGAGCGCGCTCTGCAGCACTCCGATCAGCAGGACGCCGGCGATGACGCCGTGCATCGCACCTTTGCCGCCGAAGATGGAGACGCCGCCGAGCAGCACCGCAGCGATCACCGAGAGCTCCAGTCCGACGGCGTTGTCGCCGCGGGCGCTCCCGTAGCGGAGCGTCCAGTAGATGCCGGCGAGGGCCGAGATCAGACCGGTGAGCAGGAACGCGATGAACTTGGTGCGTGCGACGTTCACCCCGGAGAAGGCGGCCGTGTCGGAGCTGAGCCCGAGCGCGAACAGCCCGCGGCCGTACGGGGTGGCGTGGAGCAGCACCGCGAAGACGATGACGAGCACCGCCACCAGCACCATGATGACCGGGATGCCCGAGGTTCCGAAGCGCTGCTGCGCGAGGTTCTGCCAGAAGAACGGGAAGTCGGTGATCGCCGTCGTGCCGAGCAGGCCGACCGCGATGCCGCGGAACAGCGCGAGCGTTCCGATCGTGACCGCGAGCGATGGGAGTCCGACCACGGTGACGAGGAACCCGTTCACCGCGCCGCAGACCAGCCCGACCACCAGGCAGACGACCATCGCGAACTCGAACGGCATCCCGGCTTTCGTCAGCACACCGAGCAGGACGCTGCTGAGTCCGAGGGTGCTCGCCACCGAGAGGTCGATCTCGCCGGTGACGATGACGAAGGTCATCGGCAGCGCGATCATCAGGATGGGGGTCACATCCAGCAGCAGGAAGCCGAGGGTGACCGGCGTGCCGAAGTTCTGCACGGTGGCGGAGGCCACGATGGCGACGACGATCAGCGCGCCGATCACCGCGAACTCGCGGGTCAGCAGCCAGCGCTGCCAGAGCGGGCGGCTGTAGTCGGGGTAGCTGCGCGCGGGTGCGGAGGTGGTGGGCACCTGGGTGTCGGTCACGCGGTGACCTCCCTTTCGGCGACGAGGCGGCGGGACAGCCGCAGAGAGAGGACACGGTCGAGGACGATTGCGCCGATGATGAGCACGCCGACCACCGCCTGCTGCCAGAAGTCCTGGATTCCGAGGATGGGCAGCGCCCGGTTGATGGTGAGCAGCAGCACCGCGCCGAGGACCGCGCCGTACACCGAACCGCTGCCGCCGAAGATGGCGACGCCGCCGATGACGGCTGCTCCCACGGCCTGGAGCTCGAGGCCCGTTCCGGTCTGCGAGCTGACCGTGCCGTAGCGGGCGACGAACAGCACTCCGGCGAGGCCCGCGGTCGCGCCGGAGAGGACGAACGCGGTGAGGATGCGGCGCGTCACCTTGAGGCCGTACAGCTCGGCGGCCGCGGGGTCGGAGCCGATCGCGTACAGCTCGCGGCCGCCGCGGCGGTTCCGGAGGAACCAGCCCGCGATCAGCATGACGAGCACCGCCAGGATGGTGAGGTACGGGATGGAGAGGAAGGACCCCGTCCCGAGCCCGAGGAAGGCGTCGGGCATGTCACTCGCGTTGATGCGGTTGCTGCCGGCCCACAGAACGTCGATTCCGCGATAGGCGTACAGCGTGCCGAGGGTGATGACCAGCGCAGGCACTTTGCCGAACGCGACGAGCGCGCCGTTCACCAGACCGAGCACTGCGCCGGCGAGGGCGCCGATCACGAAGACGGCGATGATCGGGATGCCCGGGATATCGGCGAAGAGGCGCCCGGTCAGGTACGCGGTCAGTCCCACCACCGAGCCGACCGACAGGTCGACGTTGCGGGTGATGATGACGATGGCCTGGCCGATGGCGACGAGAGCGAGGATGGAGGGCGTCAGAAGCAGGTCGCGCCAGCCGTCGCCGCTGAACAGGAACGTCGGGTTGATGGCCGTGGTCACGGCGATCACGACGAGGATCGCGAGCAGGATGCCGGTCTCGCGAGCCCGGACGAATGTGCGGGCGATCCGGACGCCCGCGTTGGGCACCTTCTCGGGCGTGAGGGTGGGTGTCGTCATCGCGCGGACTCCTCGAGGGCGTGGGTGGCCGCGAACATGACGTTCTCGGCGTCGGCGACGGAGCGGTCGAGGTCGGCCGTGATGCGGCCCTCGCGGACGACGAGCACGCGGTCGGCCATCCCGAGCACCTCCGGCAGTTCGGACGAGATCATCAGGATCGCCATGCCGCGCCCGGCGAGCTCCGACAGCAGCCGGTGGACCTCGGCTTTGGTGCCGACGTCGATGCCCCGGGTGGGCTCGTCGATGATGAGCACGCGCGGTTCGGTGGCCAGCCACTTGCCCAGCACGACCTTCTGCTGGTTGCCGCCGGAGAGCGTCCCGACGAGTGTGTCGAGGGCGTTGGTCTTGAGCTGGAGGCGGCTCGCCCACACGCGGGCGGCGGAGTTCTCGGAGGCGCTGCGGATGAAGCCCGCCTTGGTCAGCTTGTTGCGGATGGCCAGGGTGCTGTTGCGCGCGACGGTCTCCTCCAGCACCAGCCCCTGCTTGCGACGGTCTTCGGGGACGAGCGCGAGGCCCGCCGCCATGGCCGCGGTCGGCCGGCGCTTGGGCACCGGCCGCCCCTCCACCCGGACGCTGCCCGTCTCGTAGCCGTCGACGCCGAACACCGCTCGCGCGATCTCACTGCGGCCGGCGCCCACGAGGCCGGCCAGCGCCACGATCTCGCCGGAGCGCACGGTGAAGCTGACGTCGTGGAAGACCCCGGCGGAGGTCAGGTGCTCGACGACGAGGCGCGGTTCGCCGATCGTCGCCGCCTGTTTGGGGAACAGCTCTGTCACATCCCGGCCGACCATGCGGCGCACGATCTCGTCCTCGGTCACGTCGACCGTGCTGTCCGTGGAGACGTAGGCCCCGTCGCGCATCACCGTGATCGTGTCGCAGAGCGAGAACACCTCGTCGAAGCGGTGCGAGATGAAGACGATGCCGCGACCCTCGTCGCGGAGGCTGCGGGCCACGACGAAGAGCCGCTCGACCTCGACGCCGGAGAGGGCGGCGGTCGGCTCGTCCATGATCAGGAGGCGCGCATCCAGAGAGATGGCCTTGGCGATCTCGATCAGCTGCTGGTCGGCGATCGAGAGGCCCTCGGCGAGGCGGTCCGGATCGATGTGGACGCCGAGCCGCCGGAAGATCTCACGGACCTCGGTGCGCATGGCCTTGCGGTCGACGCGCCCGAGGCGGTCGGTGGGCTGGCGGCCCATGAACACGTTCTCGGTGACGGACAGGTCGGGGAAGAGCGTCGGCTCCTGGTAGATGACCGCGATGCCCGCGTTCTTCGCCTCCGCCGTAGTGCTGAAGTCGACCGCTTCACCGCGGAAGCGCATCTCGCCGGCGTCCCGCTGGTAGAGCCCTGCGACGATCTTCACGAGAGTGGACTTGCCCGCGCCGTTCTCACCGACGAGGGCGTGGATGGACGCCTGCTCGACCCGGAGGTCGGCGCGGCTGAGGGCGATGACCTGGCCGAACGCCTTGGCCACGCCCCGGAGTTCGAGGACCGGCGGGCCGCCGGGAGCGGGAGTTGCTGAGGACGTCATTGTCGTGAATGATCTCCACGTCGGGGATGTGAACCGTTTCATTTTGAAACGTTGAAATGACCTTGCCAGACCGCACCGCGCTACGTCAAGTCCCTGTCGGAATCTGTGCAGAACCGTAATGAAACGTGCATAATATGCAGCACTGCCTCGAATGAAGGAGCGCCATGCCGTCCGCCAGTGTCAAGGATGTCGCCGCCCTCGCCGGCGTCTCGGTCGGGACGGTCTCCAACGTCCTGAACCGTCCCGAGCGGGTCTCCGACGCCGTGGTGCAGCGCGTGCAGACCGCGATCGCCGAACTGGGCTTCGTGCGCAACAACGCCGCCCGCCAGCTCCGGATGGGTCAGGGCAGCGGGATCGGCATGGTGGTCCTCGACGTGGGCAACCCGTTCTTCGCCTCGCTCATCCGAGGGGCAGAAGACCGGGCGGCGCGCGACGGGCTCTCGGTTCTGGTCGGCAACTCGGACGAGAACGAGCAGCGCGAAGCCGGCTACCTGACCATGTTCGAGCAGGAGCGCATCCGCGGCGTGCTGATCTCGCCCGTCGGCGATGCGACCCCGAGCCTGCATCGCCTGCGGGACCGCGGCATCCCCTCCGTGCTGGTCGACCGCACCAGCCTCGACCGTTCGTTCAGCTCGGTCGCCGTGGACGACGTCGCCGGCGGCCGCCTCGCCGCGGCCCACCTGATCGAGCAGGGGTTCCGCCGTATCGCCTTCGCCGGCGGACCTTTCGCCATCGAGCAGGTCGCCCACCGCTACCGCGGGGCGACAGAGGAGGTCGCGTCCTCTCTCCCCGGCAGCACGGTCGAGAAGCTGGAGACGGAGAACCTCACGCTCGAGGGAGGGCAGCGCGTCGGTGCGGCCCTCGCCGCGCGCGCGGCGGGCGATCGCCCGGACGCGGTCTTCGCCGCCAACGACCTGGTCGCCATCGGGTTGCTGCAGAGCCTGTTGCAGGCGGGCATCCGGGTGCCGGAGGATGTCGCCCTGATCGGCTACGACGACATCGCGTTCGCGTCGGCGGCCGTGGTACCCCTCTCCTCGATCCGCCAGCCCAGCCTCGAGATCGGCTCGACCGCGATGGACCTGCTGCTGCAGCTCACGGCGAAGCCGGACGCGCAGCCGGTCCACGTCGAGTTCCAGCCGGCACTCGTCGCGCGCGCGAGCAGCGCGGCGCTCTCCTCGGCGCACACCGCCCGCCGCTGACGCCTCCCTCTCGCCCTCTCCGCCGCCTCCCTCTCGGCCGCCTGTGCCGCCTCCCCGTCCCGGAGGGCCTCGGATCGAAGGAGATTCGAACAGTTGCCGGCCGAATCTCCTTCAGTACTGCCATTCGAAGGAGATTCGAGCCCCGATCTCCTTCGGTACCCGGCACCGCGCATCCGTTAGCATCGGGGTGAACGCGACGAAGGGGGACGTCTGTGGACGAGTCGAAGCTGCGACCGAAGGTCGTGCTGTGGTGGGGAATCGGGCTGGCCATCGGTGGGTTGCTGCTGGCAATCCTCGTCCCGAACCTGAGCTACACCCTCCTCAACATGCAAGGAGGAGCGACGGTCGACCAAGGGCTGATGCTTCTGCTGGACGTGTGCACGCGAATCATCATGCAGGCCATCGCCCCGCTCGGCATCGCTCTGATCGGGGCGTCGGTCGTCATGGCGTACGTCGGCAGGCTGCTCACGCCGGCGCGCGAGCGCGTCGCCGTCGCGGACGCGGTCGCCGACGAGCACTGAGGACTGAGGACCGACCATGGACCCGTTGACCAGCCTCGCCCTGACCGTCACCATCGCTGCGGTCGCACTGTACGCCCTGTACTGGGTGGTCCGACGCGCCGTTGCTGCGGGCATCCGCGACGCCCGCAGCGGGAACGAGAAAGGCGCGGCACCCGTCGATTGACGGTGCCGCGCCCTCGCTGCGTGAATCAGGCCTGCTGCTGCGCAGCCGCCTTCAGCTCTTCGTACTGCTTCCGCACCTCGGTCATGTCGAGCTCGCGGATCTGCTCGATGAGGTTCTCGACCGCCTCGCCCGGCAGTGCGCCGGCCTGCGAGAACAGCGGGATGCCATCGCGATACGCGATGAGGGTCGGGATCGACTGGATGCCGTAGGACGCCGCCAGCTCCTGCTGCGCCTCGGTGTCGATCTTGCCGAACGTGATGTCGGAGTGCTGCTCGGACGCCTTCTCGAACACGGGCGCGAACATGTGACAGGGACCGCACCAGTCGGCCCAGAAGTCGAGCAGCACGATGCCGTCGGCGACGGTCTGGTCGTGGTTGGTCGACGTGATCTCAGTGGTTGCCATGGTGGGTGAAACGCCCATCCATCAGGCGGTATTCCGCCTCAGCCGCCCCGCCGCCCTGTGAAGACGGTGAACGCCAGGGGCACAACGGACCCGATCATGAGCACCGATCCGAGCACCGGGTCGCCGCCGTGCACGATGGCGCCGGCGACGATCGCGCCGCCGAAGACGATCGCCGCGACCAGGCGCCGGACCGTCCGTTCGAGGCGACCGACCCGCAGCTCCAGCCGGGGGGTGCTGACCGCGATCGAGCCGTCCTCCACCCGGGTGACCAGCGTATCCAGACGTTTGGGCAGCCTCCAGGCGACGCCGGCGATCTCGAGCGCCTGCTGCGCGAGGTCCTGCACCACGTTGCCGCGCTCCTCCCGAAGCAGCTGCGCCGCGTACGGCTCGACCGAGTCCCAGAGGTTGAAGTCGGGGTCGAGTGCACTGCAGACACCGGAGGTGAGCGCCATCGCCCGGACGATGAGGAGGAAATTCTCGGGAAGCTGGAACGGGAGCGAGCGCACCACATCGCCGAACTCGTCCGCGAACTCGAGGAACTCGCGCGGATCCACCTCCCGCAGCTGAGCGAACCCCATCCCGCCGAAGCGCGCGAACAGGTGCACCATCGCGCGTTCGAGCTCGGCGGTGTCGGCGGTCGGCAGCAGAACGCCCACCTCGCGGATCGCCTCCACGAGCGCTTTGCCGTCGCGGGATGCTGCCGCGATCAGCAGCCGGCGCAGCCCGCTCCGGATGCCGGGAGGGACCTCGCCCATCATCCCGAAATCCACGAAGGTGAGGCTCCACGGCCGGCCGCCTGCAACATCCGGTATCGGTGTCGGTGTCACGAAGATGTTGCCGGGATGCGGGTCTGCGTGGAAGAACCCGTTCGTGAACAGCTGGTCGAACATCACCTCGGCGAAGGCCGGCGCGACCTCCGCAGGGTCGATGCCCGCTGCGTGGAGGGATGCGGTGTCGGTGATCTTGATCGCCGTCACGTCCTCGAGGGTGAGGACGCGGCGCGTGGTCCGCTCCCAGACGACCGCCGGCACGCCGACGCGGGCGTCGCCGTCGAATTCCTCGGCGAACCGTTCCGAGTTGGCACCCTCGTGCAGGTAGTCGATCTCCTGCAGGCTGGTGCGCGCGAACTCCTCCACCAGGGCCGGCGGATCCGCCCGATCGGCGACGAGCCGGATGCGGCTGAGCCAGCGCGCGACCCGGCGCAGGGCCGCGAGGTCCACATCCACGATCGCGTCGATGCCCGGACGCTGCACCTTGATGACCACCCCGTCCAGTCCCGTCTCGGACCGGGTCGCCGGCGTGAGCCGCGCCCGGTGCGCCTGCCCGAGGGATGCCGCGGCGACCGGGATCTCGTCGATGGATGCGAACGCCAGCTCCAGCGGGACACCCAGCTCGGCCTCGGCGAGAGCACGGATCGCCGGGAAGGGAACGGCGGGCACCTCGTCCTGCAGTCCCTCCAGTTCGCTCGTGATCTCCGGCGGGAGCACATCCAGCCGGGAGGACATGAACTGGCCGACCTTGATCATCAGGCCGCCGAGGTCGACCGCGAGCACATGGAACCGCTGGGCGAACCTCCGCATGCGCCGCGGGCGGGTCCGCTCGGCGAGACGGCGGAGGCCGATACGCGGAAGCACCAGCTCATACCACCACGTCACCGTGAGGTTCCACCCCGCGAATCGGAGGATGCGGCGGTAGCGGGCGCGCGTCGCTGGCGTCGCCGCCCGAGGGCCGGGCGCGCGTGGCGGAGCCAGGGGCGTGACCGGCGAGGCGGAGCCGGTCGCGCGCGTCACCGGCTCTGCGGCGGTGGTGCCGGGAGTGTCGGACGCCGACGCCGGCGCCTGCTCGGTCGTCACCCGTTCAGCCCTGGGCGAGGATCGCGTACAGCCGCCGGCGCGCCTCTTCGAGGACGGCAGCCGCCTCCGCGATCTGTTCCGGAGTACCTGTGCGGTGCACCTGCGCGGCAGCCTGTGCGAGCTCGATGCCCGCCTTCGGCAGGGCGCCGTGGCCCGCGCCCGCGCCCGGCGCCCGCCGCTCGCCGGTCTCGTCGCCCAGCCACGGCACGGCGCCCTCGGCCGCGGCGACCTCGCGTCCAGCCTCGGTCAGCGCGTACGTCTTGCGCCCGTTGGACTCCTCCGCCGTGATGAGCCCCTCGTCGGAGAGCAGCTGCAACGTCGGGTACACCGATCCGGCGCTGGGCTTCCAGCTGCCGCCGCTGCGCTCCTCGATCTCGCGGATGATCTGGTAGCCGTGCATCGGCTTCTCGGCGAGCAGGGCGAGCACGGCGGCGCGAACGTCGCCGCGTCCCATGCGCGTCCCCACCTTCTTCTCGAACGTGGACCGCAACTGCTCGAACGCCTGCCACATGGCCTCCGGGTCCATGCGGCCACCGAACCCGCCGGCGGAGAATGACGATGACATGGGGTGCCTCCTTGTGTGGTCAGCGATAGTTAACGATATATCGCTGAGGTGTGGTTGGCAAGCACTTGGCCGGTCGCGTCACGCGCGCGCCTGCTCGTGCAGCGGTTCGTAACGTGTGCGCGTGCTCGTGCGACGGTTCGTAACGTGTGCGCCTGCTCGCGCCGCAGCACACGTTCCCGAACGCCGCACACGCGGGTTTCGCGCCGGGCAAGGTCACGTCGGCGGACGCTCCCGCCCATCCCCGCAGCTCGCCTCCGGCCTGGTGCTGCGCTCCTCCTCGGCGCCTGCGTCGTCGGCATTCATCCTGAACTTGAGGCAGATGCCCCATGACCCCTTCTCGCGCCGGCGTCAGTCTGGAGGCAGGAATTCGATCTTGGAGGAATCATGACGCTCTACATGGATGTGCACGAAAACCTTCCCGAGGGCACGACGGCAGCCGACGTGGCCGGCGCACACGCACAGGATCTGCTGGTCCAGACGAAATACGGCGTCGACTACCGCGCCTACTGGGTGGACGAGACGAACGGCAAGGCGTGGTGCCTGGTGGAGGCGCCGGACCCCGAGTCCGCGGCCGCCGTTCACCGGGAGGCCCACGGACTCGTCGCCGACCGGCTGTTCCCGGTCGTCCAGGGACGATGATGTCCGCCGGAGAGACGCCCCGCGCCGTTGCCGAGCTCTCCGAAGCGAGACCATGGCTTCCGCCGGGTGACGACGAGCGGATCAGCGGCTACGGGGTGATGGGCCTCTCCTTCGCCTCCGGCGACTACCTCGCGCTTCGCGCGAACACGGCCGCGAGCTTCGGCGCGGGCTATCGCGCGGTGTGGCACCGCGGCCCCGAGGGCGACTGGAGGGTGTACTCGACATCCGATCCAGCGCACAGTTGCGAGCGATTCATCGGCGCGGCGTGCGGCCATCCCTCGATCCGCACCGACATCGTGCTGGAGTGGCTCGACGACCAGACGCTGCACGTTCGAGTCGGTGACGGCGACATCCTGGACTGGACGGTGGCCGTCGGGCAGACCGTGGTCAGCCGGATGATGACCGCGATGGGGCGCGCGATGCCGCTCCGGATGTGGGCTGCGCCGGTCGTCCTGGCGCTCATGGGACGGATGGCCGGCCCGATGCTCGGCGTGGGCACAGTACGGCTCGCCGGCCAGATGCCCAACCGACAGCGCTTCCGCGCGGCACCGCTGCGCATCTGGACGATCGAGGACAGCCGGGCCACGCTCGCCGGCCGGGATCTCGGAGCCCCGCAGCCATTGCCGTCGCAGGCACGCATCGGCGGCTTCTGGCTGCCGCAGCTCGGCATCTTCGTGTACGGGTTCTCCCGCTACGACGCCTTCGATCCTTCGCGGCACATCTCAGCGGCCGAGCGCCAGCGCGAATTGCTCGAAGCGGAAGCATGAGTGCCCGTCCGGGTGCAGAATGAGTTTGTGTCACCTCCCGCGGGCGCGACGCACCGCACCGAGCTGCTCGCCGCGCTGTCGATCGCGCTCGACCTCGGGCTCGGCCAGCCGGCGGAGCACGTTCTGCGCTCGGCGATCATCGCGACTCGTCTCGCCGACCGGATCGGACTGACCCGCGAGCAACGCGACACGACCTTCCACACCACGCTCGTGATGTGGATCGGGTGCCACGCCGATTCGACCGAATACGCCCGCTGGTTCGGCGACGACATCGCCGTCAAGCGGGAGGCGTACCTCGTGGACTGGGCGGGACTTCCATACATGCGGTTCCTGATGGGCAACCTCGCGTACGGTGCTCCCCTGCCGCAGCGGATCAGGCTGATCGGTCGGCTCATGCGCAGCCCGAACGCGCAGCTGGGTGCGCTGGTGCACTCGCACTGCGCCTCGGCTTCACTGCTGGCCGCCGAGATCGGCCTGTCGAAACGCGTCCAGACCGTACTGGGCGCCACGTTCGAGCGCTTCGACGGCGCCGGCGGCCCTCAGGGCCTGGCACGCGACCAGTTGCCGATCGAGATGCGGGTCGCGCAACTGGCCGACCTTGTGGAGGTGCACGACCGCACCTACGGTCCCGGCGGCGCGGAGCACCTGGTGCGATCGCGACGCGGAGGGCAGTTCGACCCGTTGGTCGCCGACGCGTTCCTCTCGGATCCTGCATCGCTGTTGGCTCCACCTGACCACGGCAGCTACTGGGACGCCGCCCTCGCGGAGGCCCCCGACCGGGATCACCCGCTCACCCCCGCGGAGCTCGACCGCATGCTCATCGCCCTCGGCGATTTCGCGGACCTCAAGTTCCCGTACACACTCGGCCATTCACGCTCGGTCGCCGAGCTCGCGGCGCACGCCGCATCTCACCTCGGACTCGACAGCGACGACGTCGCCGCGGTCCGCCGCGCGGGCCATGTGCACGACATCGGGCGAATCGGGATCTCGAATCGGGTCTGGGAGTCCACCTCCGAGCTCTCGGCGGAGCAGTGGGAACGCGTTCGCCTTCACCCGTACCTCACTGCGCGCATCCTCGAACGCGTCAGCGGCCTCGGCGACGTCGCGCGGATCGCGGCGAACCACCACGAACGGCCGGACGGCGAAGGCTATCCGCGCGCGCTCGGACCGTCGGCGCTGCCCGTACTCGACCGAGTCCTGGCCGCTGCCGTGGCGTACGAATCGGCGCTGGAGCCACGCCCCTACCGGGCTGCCCAGACGCCCGACCAGGCCGCCCAGCGGTTGAGGAGGCGGGCCGCCGCCGGTGGACTGGACGACGCCGCGGTCGCTGCCGTGCTCACAGCAGCGGGACATGCCGCCCCCAGGCGCACCCATCGCGAGGACCGACTCACGTCACGGGAGGTCGAGGTGCTCGTCCTGGTCGCACAGGGCCAGTCGAACCGGCAGATCGCCGGGCAGTTCACGCTCTCGGAGAAGACGGTGCGCAACCACGTGGAGCGCATCTACGGCAAGCTCGGCGTGACCAACCGGATCGGCGCCAGCCTGTACGCGCTGGAGCATGGGATCGTGCCGGCTCGCTCCCCGCATGCCGCACCGCCGAGTGCGACGGCCTCCGTCGAGTAGTGCGGCCCCACCGATGGCTCAGGCGACCGCGAGGGCGGCGGGCTCGGCAAGCGCCGGGTCGCTTTCGTAGCGCGTGCGCCTGCTCGTGCGGCAGTTCGTAACGTGTGCGCCTGCTCGCGCCGCAGCACACGTTCCAAAACGGCGCACACCCGCGTTCGCGCCGAGCGAAGCCGCGACAGAGGGGATGCTTCTGATAGCTGGCGTCATGTAGGGAACTTGCGAGTCTTCAACCGACAAGGTGGTCGGTTCTTCACGCCCCTCACCGGGCTGCGCCCCACCCGCTCCCCCAGCCACCGGCCCTCGCTGCGCTCGGGTCGGCGCCCGGGGCCCCGCGCGGGCGGGGACCCCAATAGACAGCAGCGAGCCGTGAAAAAGCCGGAGGGCACGGGGTCG
>JBQCCO010000245.1:0-7805 GCA_051962155.1 Leifsonia sp.
GAAGAACAAGGAGCTGCAGGAGATCATCGCGATCCTCGGTGTCGACGAGCTGTCGGAGGAGGACAAGATCACGGTGTCGCGTGCGCGCCGCATCCAGCAGTTCCTCTCGCAGAACACCTACATGGCGAAGAAGTTCACCGGTGTCGAGGGCTCCACCGTTCCGCTGAAGGAGACCATCGAGTCGTTCGATGCGATCGCCAAGGGCGAGTTCGACCACGTCGCCGAGCAGGCCTTCTTCAACGTCGGACCGATCTCCGACGTCGAGGAGAAGTGGGCGCAGATCCAGAAGGAGAACGGCTAGTCATGGCTGTTCTCACTGTCAGCGTCGTCGCGGCCGACCACGAAGTGTGGTCGGGCGAGGCGAGCATGGTCGTCGCGCGGACCGTCGAGGGGCAAATCGGTATCCTGCCCGGACATGAGCCGCTGCTCGCCATCCTCGCCGAGGGCGAAGTGCGCGTGATCCTCAACGGGGGCGAGTCGATCACCGCCAGCGCCGACGGCGGCTTCCTCTCCGTCGAGAACAACACGGTCACCGTGGTGGCCCGTCAGGCCGAGCTGGTCTGACATGCCGGAGCAGCAGGGAGCCCCGTTGGAGCGCCAGTTCGGAGACGTCCGCGTCCCGATGCTGGTCGCAATGGCGGGGCTTCCCGGTTCCGGGAAGTCCACCATCGCGGAGATCCTCGCCGGCCGTCTCGGCGCGACGATGATCTCGGTGGATCCGATCGAGGCGTCGATCCTGCGAGCGGGCATCGACTCCGACCAGCCGACCGGGCTGGCGGCCTACCTCGTGGCCGAGACGATGGCCGAGCAGGTCCTCCAGTCGGGCCATTCCGTCGTCGTGGATGCGGTGAACGCCGTGGAGCCCGCGCGGCTGCAGTGGCGCGACCTGGCGGAGCGGTGCGGCGTGAAGCTCCGTGTCGTCGAGACCGTGTGCTCCGACGCTGAGCTGCACGAGGAGCGGCTCGCCAAGCGGACGGGATTGGTCGCGGCGTACGCCGTGGAGCAGAACACCGACGAGTACGACGAGTGGAGGGGCGCCTGCGGCACCCTCCCGCGTGTCACCCTCGACACGTCTGCGCCGCTGGGCGAGAACGTCACCATCGCCGTGAGCTTCGTGGAGGGTTAGGCGTGCTCATCCTGCTCCCGCCCTCCGAGACCAAGAGGGACGGGGGAGCGGGGTCGCCGCTCGACCTCGATCGGCTGAGCTTCCCTTCGCTGAACCCCGTCCGCCGGGAGGTCGTGGATGCGGTGGTCGCGCTGGCCGCCGACCGCGACGCCGCGATGCGGGCGCTCAAGCTGGGACCGAAGCAGGCGGACGAGGTCGATCGCAACCGGGCCATCCCGGAGGCGCCGACGATGCGGGCGCTGGAGCGGTACACGGGCATCCTGTATGACGCGCTCGATGCGTCATCGCTGAGCGCAGCGGACTGGGCGGTCGCCGGCGGTTCCGTGGTGGTGCAGTCGGCGATGCTCGGACTCGTCGGCGCCGCCGACCTCGTTCCGGCCTATCGGCTGTCGTTCGACTCGCGGCTGTCGCTGCAGCGCGGTGCGGCATCGCTGAAGAAGCGCTGGGCCGCTGCCGGAGCCGCCGCGCTGGCCGAGCGGGCCGACCTCGTGCTCGATCTGCGGTCCGAGGGGTATGCCGCCCTGGCGCCGCTTCCCGATCGGGAGGGCGCTCACTACATCCGCGTGCTCGCCCGCGACGAGAGCGGCCACGTCCGTGCGCTGAACCACTTCAACAAGCAGGCGAAGGGGCTTCTGGCGCGCGCCCTTCTGGAGGCGGGTGCGGCGTTCGCGACGACGGAGGAGCTGCTCGGCTGGGCCGACTCGGAGGGCTACGAGCTGCGTCCTGCCGGGAACGGGACTCGCGACCTGAACCTCGTCGTTCCGGAGGTGCGCGGCGTGCCGGGAAGCCTCATGGCGGTACTCCGCGTCTAGCGGCGGTACTCCGCGCCGTCCAGCGGCGGTACTCCGGGTCTAGCCCCCCTACTGGGTAGGCGCGCCGCGAACTCGCGGTGGTGCCGGGAGTAAAAGTGAGATAAACTCAAGACCAAGAGAGAGGATCCCTGATCCGAGGCTGTCGGGCACGCATTCGCTGCGACCGTACGACCTCAACAAGTCGGGCCGATGGTGTGGTGGCCGGCGCGTTCATCCCCAAATGCGTCGTTTCCTTACCGGAGCGTGAAGCGCATCAATCCCGCCTGCGGTCGGGCACGAGCGGTAGCGCGTCACCAGCGAGAATCCGGTGATGGAGCCAGATCCCGCCGTCGGCCCGACTCTCTCGGTCTCTTCCTCGGGCGCCCTTCTCCTCGGCCGCGGAACCTCACGCCCGGAAGCACCCCTCCATGTGGTCGTCGACCATGCCGGTCGCCTGCATGAGCGCGTACATCGTGGTCGGCCCGACGAATCGGAAGCCTCGACGGCGCAGCTCCGTGCTCAGCGCCGTGGATTCCGGCGTCACCGCTGGGATCTCGCCCCATCCCCGGGGCCGGCGATCCGGCGGCTCCGGCGCGAAGCTCCACATCAGCTCCTCGAGCGGGACGTCGAGCGCGAGCGTGGCTCGTGCGTTGGAGATCGTCGCCTCGATCTTCCCGCGATGGCGGATGATGCGTTCGTCCTGCAGCAGGCGCTGCACATCCGCCTCCGTCATCGCAGCGACCCGCTCCGGCTCGAAGCCGAGGAACACCTCCCGGAACGCCGGCCGCCGTCGCAGGATCGTGATCCACGACAGGCCGGCCTGGAAGCCCTCCAGGCACAGCTTCTCGTAGAGCGCCCGCGGATCGTGCTGCGGTCGGCCCCATTCCTCGTCGTGGTAGCGGCGGTACTCCGGGTCGGCCGCCGACCAGGAGCAGCGGGCGAGGCCGTCCTCGCCCACGACGAGCGCCGCGCGCGCCGGTGTCGTCGTCTCGCTCATGCGGCCAGCAGGATCCCCTCGTGCTCGAGGAGCCACAGCTTCGTCGGGATGCCATCGCCCCCGCTGTAGCCGGTGACCCGTCCGTTCGAGGACAGGACGCGATGGCAGCCGACGATGATCGGAATCGGGTTCGCCCCGACGGCTCCGCCGATGGCGCGGCCGTAGCCGGGGTGGCCGAGGGAGGCGCCGAGCTCGCCGTAGGAGACGAACGTGCCGAACTCGAGTTCGGCCAGCCGCTCCCAGACGGCCTGGCGGAAGGGCGTGCCCTGCAGGCGGATGGGGACGTCGAATACGCGGCGGGTCCCGGCGAAGTACTCGCCGAGCTGTGCGGCAGCGTCATCGAGCACGGCGGTGGTCCGCTCGGGATGGTCGTCGAGCGGCAGGTGACCCTCGCGCTCGATGGAGAGAGACGTGACGGCCGTGCCGTCGCTGGTCAGTTCGAGCCGTCCGATGGGGCTCGAGGTGCGGAGGAGATAGGCGAAGGAACTGCTCATGGGTCGACTCTAGGGCGGACCACCGACGTCCACTCGCGGGAATCGGACATCGGGGATAACTCCGCAGGGCGCCGCCCTGTGGACGGATTCACAACCCGATGACCGCCGGCCGGCGTGCCTAGACTCGACGGCATGGTGAACATCGACTACCGCCCCCTCGGACCCTCCGGCCTCGTCGTCTCCACCGTCGGCCTCGGCTGCAACAACTTCGGCCGCGCGGGCACCGCGACCGAGACGCAGGAGGGCACCGATGCGGTCATCGGCGCTGCGATCGACGCCGGCGTCACGCTGTTCGACACCGCCGACATCTACGGCAAGGAGCGCGGACTCTCCGAGACGCTGATGGGCAAGGCCCTCGAAGGCAAGCGCGACACGATCGTCCTGGCGACCAAGTTCGGGATGGACATGGCCGGCGTCAACGGACCGGACTGGGGTGCCCGCGGGTCGCGCCGCTACATCCGCCTCGCCGTGGAGGGCTCCCTGCGTCGGTTGCGCACCGACTGGATCGACCTGTACCAGCTGCACCAGCCCGATCCCGTGACGCCGATCGAAGAGACGCTCGAGACCCTCGACGACCTCATCGCCGAGGGCAAGATCCGCTACATCGGCCACTCCAACCTCTCCGGCTGGCAGATCGCCGAGGCGGAGTTCACGGCGCAGCTGCACGGGCATCCGAAGTTCATCTCCGCGCAGAACGAGTACAGCCTGCTCGCGCGGGACGCCGAGCGTGAGGTGCTCCCGGCCGTGAATCGCTACGGTCTTGGCTTCCTGCCGTACTTCCCGCTCTACAACGGACTGTTCACCGGAAAGTTCAGCCGCGAGGGCGGTCCCGCCGACAGCCGGATCATGAGCGCGCGCCGATACCTGCTCGACAGCGCCCCCTGGGATCGGATCGAGAGCTACCAGGCGTTCTGCGACGACCGCGGCATCACCATGCTGGCCGCGACGTTCGCCTGGCTGCTGGCCCAGCCCGGCCTCACCAGCGTGATCGCGGGCGCCACCCGGCCTGAGCAGATCGTCGCGAACGCCGAGGCCGCCTCCGCCTGGACTCCCACCCCCGACGACCTCGCGGAGATCGCCGCCATCTTCCCCTCCCCGTCCCCGTCCTGACCTCGTCCCCGTCCCCGTTCCGTCCAGACGCCGAGGTGCTCGTCGTTGCACGCGACACGCCGGCCGGCCCGCAACAACGAGCACCTCGGCAGAGGAAGCGCGAGAAAACGCTTGTGAGTGAGCACTCACTCCGCTTATAGTGTTCGGGTGACCGAGGATGCCGTGACCGCCGAACCGCGCACCCGCGCGCAGCCGATGCAGGCGGAGGACCGCAAGGCGATGATCGTGGATGCGGTCATCCCGCTCCTGCTGGAGCACGGCCGCAGCGTCACCTCCCGCCAGATCGCGGAGGCCGCCGGGATCGCCGAGGGCACCATCTTCCGTGCCTTCGGCGACAAGGAGACGCTGGTGCAGGCGGCGATCGAGAAGTATCTCGATCCCGAGCCGCTGCGTGAGGCGCTCCGCAGCATCGACCCGGCGCTTCCGCTGGAGCACAAGGTCCGCGCCATCCTGTACCTGCTCCGCGAGCGCTTCAACAGTGTCATGCGGATCATGCCGGTCGTCGGGCACCAGCGGCCGCCCATCCCGCAGGCGCGCGGCGAGTTCGCGGCGATCATCGCTCAGGTTCTCGAACCGGAGGCGGAGGAGCTCAATTGGCCGCCCGAGCGCGTGGCGCATCTGCTGCGGCTGCTGAGCTTCTCGTCGGCCTTCCCGGCGCTCAATGAGGGCATCGAGTTCAGCATCGACGACCTCGCCACGATGACCCTGGTCGGCATCGCGGGCTCCTCCCCGCACGTCGGCTCCGTGTTCGTCCCGGATTCCCGCACCCGCACCTCCACCCCATCCATTCCGACGGAGGCATCATGCTCCTGAGACTCCTGGGCCGGTTCCTCCGGCCGCACTGGCCGCTGCTGGTCGCGGTGATCGTCTTCCAGCTGGCCCAGTCGCTGCTCTCCCTCTGGCTGCCGACCCTCAACGCGGACATCACCGACAACGGCATCGCCAAGGGCGACACCGGCTACATCCTCTCCGTCGGCGGAGAGATGCTCGGCGTCACGCTCCTGCAGATCGCATGCTCCATCACGGCCGTGTACTTCGGTGCGAAGGTCGCGATGCGGGTCGGCCGCGACCTGCGCGAGGCGATCTTCCACCACGTCGGCGAGTTCTCGGAGCGCGAGGTCTCGTCGTTCGGGGCGCCGTCCCTGATCACGCGGAACACGAACGATGTGCAGCAGGTGCAGATGCTGGTGATGATGACGTGCACCCTGCTCGTCTCCGCCCCGATCCTCGCCATCGGCGGGATCGTGCTGGCGATGCGGCAGGACATCGCCCTCTCCTGGCTGATCGCGGTGAGCGTGCCGGCTCTGCTCATCGCCGTCAGCATCATCATCTCCCGAATGATCCCGCAGTTCCGCCGCATGCAGGAGCGCATCGACCGCGTGAACCGGGTGATGCGCGAGCAGCTGAGCGGCATCCGCGTGGTGCGCGCCTTCGTCCGGGAGGAGGTGGAGGTCCGCCGCTTCCGGACCGCCAACGACGAGGTGACCGAGACGGCGCTGAAGGCGGGGCGCCTGTTCGCGCTGATGTTCCCGATCGTGATGCTGGTGCTCAACGTCTCGAGCGTCGCCGTGATCTGGTTCGGTTCGTTCCGGGTCCAGGACGGCTCGCTGCAGATCGGGACGCTGACGGCCTTCCTGCAGTACCTCATGCAGATCCTGATGGGCGTGATGATGTCGACGATGATGGCCGTGCTGGTGCCGCGTGCCTCGGTCTGCGCCGACCGCATCGGCGAAGTCCTCGGCACCGAGACCTCGGTGCGCATGTCGGACACACCGGTGACCGAGGTGACGTCTCACGGAACCGTGGAGTTCGTGGATGTCGGCTTCTCGTATCCCGGCGCCGAGCATCCCGTGCTCACGGATGTCACGTTCCTCGCCGAGGCCGGTCGCACGAGGGCGATCATCGGCAGCCCCGGCGCCGGCAACACGACCCTGGTGAACCTCATCCCGCGCCTGTTCGACGCCACGAGCGGCATCGTCCTGGTCGACGGAGTGGATGTGGCGGACCTCGACCCGGAGCTGCTCTGGTCGCGCATCGGCATCGTCCCGCAGAAGCCCTACCTCTTCTCGGGCACTGTCGCCTCCAACCTCCGCTACGGCAACCCGCAGGCGACCGACGAGGAGCTGTGGCACGCGTTGGAGGTGGCGCAGGCGCGAGACTTCGTCGAGGCGATGCCCGAGAAGCTGGAGGCGCCGATCGCGCAGGGCGGCACGAACGTCTCCGGCGGTCAGCGGCAGCGGCTCGCCATCGCGCGGGCCCTCGTGCGCAAGCCGGAGATCTACGTGTTCGACGACTCGTTCTCGGCGCTCGACACCGCCACGGACGCGCGCTTGCGGGCGGCGCTGGCCCGGGATGTGGCGGACGCGACCATGATCGTCGTCGCGCAGCGGGTGTCCACCATCGTGGATGCCGACCAGATCATCGTCCTCGAGGACGGCCGCGTCGTCGGCCGGGGGACCCACGACGAGCTCGTGCAGAGCAGCGAGACCTACGCCGAGATCGTCTCGTCGCAGCTCGCCGCCCAGGACGCGGTGTAGGGAGGCACGGGATGAGTGAGAAGACGACAGCGCCGGTCCGGCCCGCCGGCCCGCCGATGCGGCGCGGCCCCGGCGGCGGCGGCCCGTTCGGCGGGATGGCGATGCCCGTGGAGAAGTCCATGAACTTCGGTCCCAGCGCCAAGCGGCTGCTCGGCCGGCTGCGCCCGGAATGGGCTGCCCTCTCCGCCGTGACCGCGCTCGCCGTCGTGTCGGTCGCCTTCGCGGTGCTCGGCCCGAAGCTGCTGGGCAACGCGGTCAACCTCGTGTTCGCGGGGGCGCTGTCCCTTGCATTCCCGAAGGGGATGACGCAGGCGCAGGCCATCGCGGCCGTGCGCGCGAAGGGCCAGACGCAGTTCGCGGACCTCCTCTCGGGAACCACGTTCACTCCCGGAGCCGGCATCGATTTCACCGCGGTCGGCCACACCCTGCTCTGGGTGCTCGCGCTGTACGTCGCCTCGTCGCTGTTCAGCTACCTGCAGGCGTACGTCCTCAACGGCGTCACGCAGCGGACCGTCTACCGGCTGCGTGCCGACGTGGAGGACAAGCTCCACCGCCTGCCACTGAAGTACTTCGACACCATGCAGCGCGGCGAGCTCCTCAGCCGGGTGACCAATGACATCGACAACATCTCGCAGTCGCTTCAGCAGACGATGAGCCAGCTGCTCACCTCGCTGCTGACGGTGGTCGGCGTGGTCGTCCTGATGTTCGTGATCTCGCCGTTCCTCGCCGTGATCGCCCTGATCACCATCC
>JBQCCO010000246.1:0-25811 GCA_051962155.1 Leifsonia sp.
AACGAGTCGAGCCGCGAGACCGGGCGGATCAGCGCTCGTCTGCTCCTCGAGCGCATCGCCGGCCGAGTGGAACCGCTCCGATATCTGGTGACACCGCAGCTGCTCATCCGGTCGACGACCGACCCTGACTGGTCCCCGCGCTCGAGCGGTGCGCTCGCACGCGCCGTGTGACGTGAGCGACGGCGATCACCGGAACGCTCACACTGAGCGGCTCGCCGATGCGAGAGAATCGACCATGTGGCCTCGATGAGAATAACGCTGACGGACGTGGCGAACGCGGCCGGCGTCTCAGTCTCCACGGCCTCGCGCGCTCTGACGGGACGGGGCGACCTCAAGCCGAGGACGCGCAACCTGGTGCTGCGAACGGCGAGCGAGCTGGGTTACGACGCCGGGCAGACGACCAAGGGTCGCCCGACGACGCTCGACCTCCGGCTCATCGAACTGGTCCTCGGCAGCTTCGACGACGCCTGGACCGACGCGATCGTGGCGGGCGCACGTCAAGGCGCCTTCGAGCACGGGTTCGATCTCGTGCTCACCCTCGAACGCGACGACCCCGCCGACGACTGGCCGGCGCGGGTCGCTCGACGACGCCCATCGGGTGTGATCCTCGGGATCATCCGTCCCACGACCCGCCAGCTGGAAGACCTGGCGCTTGCTCGCATTCCGATCGTCCTCCTCGACCCGCAGTCGGACCCGCACGGGCAGCTGGCGAGCATCGGAACCACCGATTGGCAGGGAGGCTACGACGCCGGCGCGCTGCTCGCATCCACTGCTGTTCAGCGTTTCGCGGTCGTGTGCGGAACGCCCCCCTTCCGCTTCGGCAGGGCCCGGGAAGAGGGATTCCGGTCCGCGATCGCCGACCATCGCGGCGATGTCCCGATCAGCAGGATCGACTCGAAGTGGTCGGCCTCGGAGGTCACCCCCGAACTTCGCAACACGCTCGCCGAGGCGAACACGCCGATCGGAGTGTTCGCCTGCAACGACGAAATGGCGCTCACCGTCTACCGTGCGGCCCACGAACTGCGTCTCCGGATCCCCCAGGACGTCAGCGTGGTCGGATACAACGACGAGCCACGCGCGGCGCTTGCGACACCCGCCCTGACCTCCGTCAGCCAACCGCTCGAGGCGATGGCCGAACGGGCGGTGCAGTTGGTCAGCGAACTCCGGATTCGCGAGCAGGAGAGCTTCGAGCGGATCGAACTCGCGACCAGGCTCATCGTGCGCGAGTCAACCCTTCCTCCGCGAACTCAGCACTGACAGGTGCGGTGCTGCCCGAACCGGGCATCGGGATGTAGCGCAGGGACCGGACGATCGATCGCGACCCGCTCGCTCCCAGCGCCAGCATGCGCCCGGTGAAACCGCCGGCGACTTCCGTGGAGAGGTACCGGCCGTCCAGCCGTGTCACGGTGTGCACGCCGGTCTCGTCACGGTAGCTCAGGACGATGTCGTCCGGCCCGCCATGCCCGAACGGCACCGCCGGGGACTCCGCCGGCACGCTGGCGATGATCAGCGAGATCGCGGTGGACCCCACGGCGATCCGGGCCACATCCGTCGTCGTGTCTCCGATGCGAACGGTGGCGGTGAGCGTTCCTGCCCGCCATTCCAGGCCGTACCAGTGCCGGTCGTCGATGCGGATGCGGAAGCGCCCGGAGTCCAGGAATCGCGCTTCGGCCATCCACTGCAGATCGCGCACCCGAAGGCACAGCAGCGCCGAGTCCGTTCCGTCGCCGCTGTGCAGGACGGCGCCTCCGCCCGGCTGCGGGGTGACCAGGCCGGCGGGATCGCCTCCCGGGCTCACCCACACCGGTGCCAGTACGGCGCCGGAGAAGTCCTCCGCGAAGGAGGTGTCGACCTCGACACCCGCATAACGGTTCTCGTCGAAGACAGGCCATCCGTCGACCCAGTCGATGCCTGCGAGGAAGGTCTCCCGACCCAGGACGTGGAAACCGGGCGTGGAACCGTTCGGCCTGACCCCCAGGTACACGGCCGCCCACCGCCCATCCGGCGTCTCGACCAGATCGGCGTGGCCGACATTCTGAACCGGGTGCCCGATACTGCGGTGCGTGAGGACCGGATTCCACGGGCAGGGTTCGAACGGGCCCGCCGGCGAGCTGGACCGGGCGACCGTGACGCTGTGGCCCCTCTCCGTTCCCCCCTCGGCGAGAATCAGATACCAGTAGTCGCCGATCCGGTACAGGTGAGGACCTTCGGGAGCGACCATGCCCGTGCCCTGCCAGACCGCGTAGTCAGGCTCGAGGAGTCGTCCCGACTGCAGATCGATCCGCGCTTGACGGATGCCTCGGCCGCCGTCGACGAAGTTCAGCGCGTTCCACGTCAGGTAACACGTCCCGTCGTCCTCCCAGCAGAGGTCGGGGTCGATTCCGACAGCCCCTGGGACGAAGACAGGATCGCTCCACCCGTTCGCAGGGTCGTCGGTGCTCACGATGACCTGCCCATGACCGAAATCGCTGATGTTGGTCGTGATGAACCAGAACCGCCCGTCGCGATGGCGCAGCGTCGAACCGTAGATTCCGGTCGACGGACCTTCGATGCCATGGACGAACTGGCTCCGGCGATCGAGGATGTTGCCGACCTGCGTCCACCCGACCAGGTCCGAACTGCGGAACAGCGGCGCACCCGGGAAGTACTCGAAACTGGAGTTGGCCAGGTAGTACTCCCCTCCGACCGTGCAGATCGTGGGGTCCGGGTAGAAGCCGGGGAGGATGGGTCGCATAAGCACACAGCCTGAATCGGACGTTCCTCCGAGTCCAGCCGGGCACTCACTATTGCGCAAAATGCGCCGACGCGAACCGGAAGCGCCAAGGATGGAAGACTCACATCCAAGGAGAACTGTTGCCCAGCGCTGCGCCGTGGAAGCCCCTCGAGCTCGAGTTCTCGAGCCTCCGTCACTATGCCGACCCGTACTCCGACGTGGACGTCACCGTCACGTTCTCGGCAGCGTCCGGTGCGATACTCTCGCGACCGGCGTTCTGGGATGGCGGTGTCACGTGGAGAGTGCGGTTCGCACCGACCGAACCCGGCCGCTGGACCTACTCGACCACCGCGACGGTCCGGGCGGATACTGGCCTGCACGGTGTCGCCGGCGCGGTGGACTGCTTCGCTGACGATGACGGCGATGTGGCCGCCAGCCCTGGCTTCCTCGAAGCCGCGCCGAGCGGACGCCACCTTCGATACCGTGACGGGACGCCGTTCTTCTGGCTGGCGGACACGCACTGGCGCTTCGCGTGGGAGCGGTGGGACGAGGCCAACAAGCCCGGCTGGTCCTCCCAGTTCCGGGACACCGTCGACCTGCGCGTGCGTCAAGGGTTCACCGTCTACCAGGGAAACCTTCTGTCCTATTCGCCGCCGGACTTCTGGTCGGCCGCCGCGGGCGGCCCGACGATCGATGTCGCCTTCTTCCGCGATGTCGTGGATCCGCGCATGGCCTACATCGCCGAGGCCGGGCTCGTCCATGCCCTGGGCATCGGTTGGCATCACGCGGCCGACGAAGACCCAGCGGCGCTGACCCGCCTCGCCCGGTACGTCGTCGCGCGCTACGGCGCGTATCCCGTCGTGTGGACACTCGGCGGCGAGGTCGCCGGGTATGACGCTGCTCGACGTGCGGACCGCATCGCGGCCTGGCGCGACGTCGCTCTGGCCATCCGAGACATCGACGATTACCACCATCCGATCAGCGCCCACCTGACCAACGAGAGACCGATCGCCGGCTACTACCAGGACGAGGACTGGTTGACGCTGACGCTGAACCAGCTCGGCCACGGCGACCTCGACATGGACCCCTCGCACTGGACCGAGCACCTGCGTCGCTCCCCCGGGCGCCCGCTCGTCGAGGGGGAGAGCTTCTACGAAGGCCTCATCAGCGTCGAAGCCACCGGTCGCCGCCAGGTCACGGACGTCATGATGCGCCAGGTCGCGTATCGCGCCATCCAGTCCGGCTGCTGCGGGTACAGCTACGGCGCCCAGGGATGCTGGAACGCGGCCTGGGACCAGTCCGAGGCGGAATCGTCGTGGGGATCGCTCCCCTGGTACGAGGGCGTCGACCTCCCCGGCGGACAGCAGCTCGGGTACCTCCGGCAGCTCTATGAGTCTCTGCCGTGGACCGCGCTGCGCCCAGCCGACCACGCCTTCACCGCGGACAGCGGTATCAACGAGACCTTCTATCCGCCGTCCGTCGCAGCGGACGACAGCACCAGCACGGTCGTCATCCACTTCGGAGAAACCTATCGTCCGGACGAAGGAGGCGGCCTGCTCCAGAACCTGCCTCAGGCCGCCTACCGGCTGGAGTGGTTCGACCCGAGAACGGGCGAGCGGTCGACCGTCGCAGCAGAGGCGGCTCCGGTCGACGGGCGCCTCCCCGTCCCTCCCCCGCCATCGCCCGAAGACTGGGTGCTCGTCGCATCCGCCATCGAATCGGAGAAGAAATGAAGACCTCCTTCAACGCCGACTGGATCGTGCGGTCGAACGTCAGCATCTTCACCCAGCTGAATGCCGATGCGGACGAGTCCGAGGCGATCACCCTCCCCCACGATGCGATGCTCGACCTTCCGCGCGCCCCGGAGCACGGCCCTTCGACGGGATACTTCGCCGGCGGCTCCGTCGCCTACACGAAGCGGTTCGACGTGCCGGGCGAATGGCGGGACAAGAGGGTCAGCGTCGAGTTCCAGGGGGTCTACCGCGACGCGACGGTGTTCGTGAACGGCGCGTACCTCGGCCAGCGCCCGTACGGCTACAGCCCGTTCCGGATCGCCCTCGACCCAGCGCTCCGCTACGGCGAGACGAACGAGATCCGGGTCGAAGCGCGGGCGCACAGCGACTCCCGCTGGTACTCGGGGCTCGGGATCTACCGGGACACGGTCCTCACCGTCTCCGATCTGCTCCATCTCACGGCAGACGGCATCCGGATCGCGATGCCCGACGTGGACGCCGAGCGCGCCGTCATGGAAGTCTCGGCCACACTGACGAACGAGGGCGTCAACACCCGGACCGTTCGCGTCGCGATCGACATCATGGATGGCGACGGCCGCATCGTCGCCGTCGGCTCCAGCCCGGCGACCCTCACTCCCGGCGAGACGGCCACCGCACGCCAACGGCTCTATCTGCCCGCTCCGCGCCTGTGGGGTCCGGACTCCCCCCACCAGTACTCCGCGCAGGTCCGGGTGACGGAGGGTGAGGAGACCGTCGACGAAGACGCTGTGCGATTCGGTGTGCGGACGCTGCGATTGGATCCCGCCCACGGGCTGCGCCTCAACGGCGTCCCGATCAAACTCCGCGGAGCCTGCGTGCACCACGACAACGGGGTGCTCGGCGCCGCCTCGATCTACCGCGCAGAGGAGCGGCGCATCGAGATCCTCAAGGCGGCCGGCTTCAACGCCATCCGTGCGGCCCACACGCCACTCAGCCACGCGGCGCTGGACGCGTGCGACCGGCTCGGCATGCTGGTCGTCGATGAAGCGTTCGACATGTGGACGAAAGGGAAGAACCCCTTCGACTACTCGCTCGCCTTCCCCGAGTGGTGGGAGCGAGACATCGAAGCGATGGTCGCGAAGGACATCAACCGCCCGTCGGTCATCATGTACTCGATCGGCAACGAGGTCCTCGACGCCGGCAACGCGCTCGGTGCACGGTGGGGCCGACGACTTGCGGAGAAGGTCCGCACCCTCGACCCCACCCGCTTCATCACGAACGGGATCAGCGGGTTCGTCGCCACGATCTCCGACATCCTTCCGATGTTCCAGGCGCAGGTGGGCGAGCTCAGCAAGCAGGTCGGCGTCAACGACCTGATGTCGCAGCTCGGCGACCTCATGGATCGGATCAGCCTCTCCGACGTCGTCACCGACAAGACGGAGGAGTCGCACTCGGTCGTCGACGTCGTCGGCCACAACTACGCTCACGAACGGTATCTGGGCGACGTGGAGCGATTCCCCGACCGGGTGCTGATGGGCACCGAGACGCTCGCGAAGAAAATCGACGAGATCTGGCCCCTCGTGGTCGGGAACCCGCACGTCATCGGCGACTTCACCTGGACCGGCTGGGACTACCTCGGCGAGGCGGGGCTCGGCCTGGTCGCCTATGCCGACGCGGACGCCGACGCCGCAGAGCCCCAGGCGTTCCCCACTCTGCTGTCGTGGGCCGGCGACATCGACATCACCGGCCACCGCCGTCCCGCATCCTTCTACCGGGAGATCGTCTTCGGGCTCCGCACGGCGCCGTACATCGCCGTGCATCGTCCCACGCCGGAGGGCAGCAAGCCGGCGGCGCACGGGTGGGCCTGGACCGACTCGATCGGATCATGGACCTGGGGCGGCACCGCGGACGTTCCGCTCACCGTCGACGTCTACAGCCCCTCGACCGAGGTGGAGCTGGTGCTCAACGGGCGATCCCTCGGCCGACGACCGACGAGACGCCACATGGCCACCTTCGAGGTCCCCTACGAACCCGGCACCATCGAAGCGGTGGCCCTCGACGGCGCCACCGCGATCGGCAGGTACGCGATCGCATCGGCCGGTGAGGTGAAGGCCATCCGGGTCGATGCAGACCAGCCGGAGATCCGCGCCGACGATTCCGACCTCTCCTACCTCACCATCGAACTCGTGGACGCGGACGGTGTCGTATCGACGCTGGACGACCGACCGGTGACGGTCACGGTCGGAGGAGCAGGCCGTCTGCAGGGACTCGGAAGCGCCCGGCCCGTCACCGATGAGACCTACACCGCCGACACCCACACGACCTTCGAGGGACGCGCGCTGGCTGTCATCCGGCCGACAGGAGCCGGGCCCATCCGGATCACCACCGCCGTGGAAGGCCTGGACCCGGTCACCGTCACCGTCACGGCCGGCTGAGGCTCCGTCCCGACCCCACCCTCACGGAAGGCGCAGCAATGACCGGCACGATCGCGGCGGCGGCTCCCGCCGGCACCTTCCTCGGAACCGCTGGCGACGATGGCCGCGCGGTCTTCGCGGGAATCGCCTTCGCGCGGCCGCCGGTCGGCGAGCTGCGCTTCCGGCCCCCGGTCGCGCCACCGGACTTGAACGGAGAGGTCGACGCGACCGGGTTCCGTGCGGCGCCCATCCAGCGAGCGCGCCCGCAGCTCGGTGAGTTCGAGACCAGCGAGGATTGCCTCTCCCTGAACGTGTGGACGCCGGATGTCTCCGCGAGCCGCCCGGTGATCGTCTGGATCTACGGCGGAGGTTTCGAGAGCGGATCGGGCGGACCGCCGTTCACCTTCGGAGGCGCGCTCTCCGCGTTGACCGACACCGTCGTCGTCGCCATGAACTACCGGCTCGGCGCGTTCGGTTTCGGATACTGGGCGGGCATCGGCGGCAGGGACTGGGAGGCATCCGCCAATCTCGCCCTGCAGGACCAGATGCTTGCGCTTCGCTGGGTGCGCCGCAACATCGCAGCCTTCGGCGGCGATCCCGGAAACATCACCGTCGCGGGCGAATCCGCCGGCGCCTTCTCGATCGGCTCGCTGCTGGCCGCCCCTTCCGCGCAGGGACTGTTCCGGAAAGCGATCATGTCGAGCGGCAACACCGGTCGGATCATGCCGACGGAGACCGCGGACGCGATTGCCCGCGACCTGCTGAACGCGCTCGGCGTCGCGACGATGGCGGAGCTGCAGGCTATGGACGCCGCCCGGATCCTCGAGGCGCAGTTCGCCGTCATCGACTCGGATGTCGGCGACCGCAACCTGCCCGGCGGCCGCTCCTGGAGTGTCGTGCTCGATGGTCACGTGCTGCCCGAACACCCGCAGGATGTTCTCGCGGCGGGACGCCTCACCGGCATCCCGCTTCTCGTCGGCGCGAACCGCGACGAAGCCCAGCTGTTCCGCGTGATGTCCGGCGCTTCGTTCGAACCGGAGGACGACGACGCCGTTCTGGCCGAGATGAGGCGTGCGGGGGTGCCGGATCCGGCGGCACTCGCAGCCGCGTACCGACGGCGCGGTGCGGCATCCGGACTCGAGCTGAGCGCCGGGGATCTCCGCTCGCAGTTCCTGAGCGACGCGATCTACCGCCGGCCCTCCGTCACGATGGCCGAGGCGCAGAACGCGGCGGGCGGTTCGGCCTGGGCCTACCTGTTCAGTGCGTCGCCGCTGGGGCCGGAGCTGGGCGCAGCTCACGCGATCGACATGGCGTACTTGTTCGACGGTCTCGCGGAGGCCGGCGCCGAGACGCCCGAAAATCTGTCGATCCGCGAGTCCTTGACTCGCACCTGGAGCGACTTCGCTCGCGACGGCCGGGTCGGATGGGCACCCTATCGTGCAGCGGATGCCGACAACGCCTGGCAATTCGGCGGCGACTCGGATCGTGTCACCGAGCCGCCGCCCGCGATCGCAGCAGTGTGGCCGCTGGGCTAGGTGCGCTCCCGGGACGCGGCGTAGAACGCCCTCGACGCCCCATCGACCAGCTCATCCGACGTGATGGTGAACACGTCCGCGAGCCGCAGGTCATCCGAGGCGGCCCCGACGACAACATCGACCTCGCCTGCCTCGACCCGCCACTGAAGTCCGGCGTCGAGGAACGCCAGCTGACTCATCGACAACGAGAAGGACACCTCCACGCATTCCCCCGGCTCGAGCCGGACGCGCCGGAACCCCGCGAGTTCGAGCACCGGCCGGGACACGGATGCGTAGCGGTCACGGACGTAGAGCTGGACGACCTCGGTGCCCTCCCGTTCCCCCGTGTTGGTGAGCGTGAACTCCACAGCGACCGATCCGGTCGGGGCGACCTCGCGCTGCGAGAGCCTCAGTCCTGAGTACTCGAACGTGGTGTAGGTCAGGCCGTGCCCGAACGCGTAGCGCGGCGTGTGCGGCGCGTCGACGTATTCCGCGAACCCGATGCTGGCGCCCTGGTGCCAGCTGGAGCCGTACGGGTGCGCATAGTAGATCGGGACCTGGCCTGCATTGCGGGCGACGCTGACCGGCAGCCGGCCGCTCGGGTCGTACGTGCCCGTCAGGACGTCGACGATCGCCTCGGCCCCGCACTCGGCCGGGCTCCACGCTTCGATCACGGCGCTGAGGTGAGCATCGGCCGCGTCGCTCGAGATCGGCCGCCCATCCAGATGGACACCCACCAGCGGAACGCCGAGGTCGGACAGCTTGCGGATCAACTCCTCCTGGCACGGCGGGAGGTTGATGTCCGTGGCGTCGATGCCCTCCCCCATGGAGGCGATCGAGGAGGTTCCGTGCTTCCCGCCGAGCGTGAGGAGGACGATGTCCGCGTCTCGCGCCGCCGCGATCGCCTCCGCATGTCCTGAGTCGTCGTCTCCGGCGATCGGGTAACCGGAGGACCACGAGATCTCCGTCTCGGGCAACCGGGCACGCAGCTCGTCCAGGAGCGTGCGGATGCCGGGCTTCTGTTGCAGCAACAGCGCCTCGTACTCCGGTCCGTCCGAAGCCTCGATGGTCGTTCCCGGAATGGTGGCGGCGATCCGGAGATCGTCGTCGTTCCCACTCAATCCCGCCATCGATGTGTGCGCGGCGAGTTTGCCCTCGGCCATCGAGTAATGGGTGTAACCCCCGAAGAAGAATCGCGCGCTCGCCGCGTGGCATCCGATCACGGCGATCTTGGAAATGCTCCGGGCGATCGGCAGCACTCCGTCGTTGCGGAGGAGGACGATCGACTCGCGTGCGGACTGCAACGAGACGCGGCGGTCGGAAACGGCCGCGAATCGCGCGTCCCGCTCGGTGCCTTCGGGCGCGAACGGATGCTCGAACAGCCCCATCCGGAACTTCGTGGCGAGCACCGCCCCGACGGCGCGATCGAGGAGCGCCATGTCCGCGCGTCCCTCCGCGAACCAGTCGCGCAACTCCCGGCCGAATCCCTGCGGCACGTGCAGCTCGACGTCGAGACCGGCACGCAGGGCCGCGAGTCCCGCCTCCGGCGCCGACGCGGCCACGTGCTGGACCTCATGCAGAGTGCCGATGGCGCCGTAGTCGGACACGACGAGCCCCTGGAAGCCCATCTGCTCCCGCAGCAACGTCGTGAGCAGAGGAGTCGATGCGGACACGGGCTGACCGGCCACCGAGTTGTACGACGGCATCATGCCGAGCAGACCGGCTTCGGTGATGGCCGCCTGGAAGGGCTTGCCGTACACCTCGCGCAGGAGGCGGTCGGGGATGTCGCAGTGGGCCCCGTGAATGCCGCCCTCGGTGTGATGCGACCCGATGAAGTGCTTGGCGACCGCTTCGGTGCGTCGGCCGTCGGGGTCCGGCTGCTGCAGGCCGTGGACGGCCGCGACACCCAGGGCGGCCGCAAGGGTGGGATCTTCGCTGTAACTCTCTCCGTGCCGCCCCATGCGTGGGTCGCGCGAGACGTCGAGCACCGGCGCCAGCGTGTGAGTGATTCCGAGCGCGCGCTCCTGTCTGCCCACGATTCCGGCGATCTCGCACTCCAGCTCGACGTCCCAGCTTGCGCCCCGCGCCATCCCGGACGGGAAGCTCGTCGCTAACGGCAGGTACGCGCCGCACATCCCCTCCATGTGGAAGATCGCGGGGATGCCCAGGCGCGACCCCGCCATGGCCTGTGTCTGGATGCGGCGCTGGAAGGAAGTCACCTCGTCCAGCGTCCGCGCGGACCGCGTTTCGAGACACGACACCTCGCCGATGCCATGCGGGAACCTCTCGGGAAAGTCTGCCGTGTCGGTGATGTCGACGGGGAAGTAGCACGAGACCTGGGCCATCTTCTCGTCCAGCGTGAGTTCAGCGAGAAGAAGTGCGGCCCGTCGGGCGGGATCGAGGTGAGCGTTGGTCCACGAGGGCTTCGCAGCGGTGTCGATGCTCATGCGTAGTCCTCGATCCGCCACTCGTCGTGCCAGTCCAGGAAGGCACCGTCCTCGGTGAACCGGAACGGGAGCCAGACGTAGTCCGCAATGGAGGTGTCGATCTCCGTCAGCTCGGGCCAGTCGCCGTCGACGTGACCGCCCATCGGCCGGAAGCGGTCGGCATGCATCCGGACGGCCGCCTCGCTCGTCGCCGTGTATCGCGGCAGCCATCGGTCGGCGAGCGCGATGTAGAGGTCCTCCTTATGAGGATGCTTGAAGACCGAGCTGACCTGCGACTGGAACGAGGTCCGGGTGGGATCGGTGGGATGCGGGTCATTGAGTACCGTCCACGGCCCGTGGTAGCTCGGGGCGGTCGCGACCTCCGACGGATTGGGATAGTACCCGGTGGTTCCGGAGGTCACGAGAAAGTGGCCACCTCGACGGTGGAAGTAGGCCGGCGCCTCGCGGACGTACGGAGGCTGGAGCCGCGGGAAATGCGTGGAGTAGTACCCGGTCACGTCGCTGTAGTCGGGCGTGAGATCGGCGCAGACGAGTTCGCTGTGGACGCGCTCGAAGTAGTAGTAGCCCTTGCCGTCGGTCGGGTCGATCACCAGATCGAAGTCGCCCGCGTTCATGCCCAGCGGCTTGAGGTCCGCGCGCACGACGCTGTACGGCCCACGAATGTCGTCCGCGACCAAGACGGTCGAACGCTGACCCTTGTCGGACATCACCTTCACCCAACAGACGAACTGGCCACTCTCCGGATGCCGCACGATATGCGGTCTGTCCATCGACATGGCGGGGTGCAGGGGCGAGGAGACATCATCCAGCACCGGCGGGATGATCAGCCCGAGGTCGGTCCAGTTGTAGAGGTCGGTCGAGGAGTAGCACCGCACACCCCAGTGCCAGATCCCGCTACCCGGCGTGGAGCGCTCCTTGTTCTCGCCGTACCAGTAGAAGGTGCCGTCGACTTCGAGGATCGACCCACCGTGCGCCTGGATCCGGTTGCCGGAGGTATCCGACCAGGGTCGCCCCGGAGTGATCGCCGTACGGGCGGTTGCAGTCATCATCAGCTCGATCCGCCGGCTCGGGCAGCGGCCGGTACGCCGCGCCGGACGGGAACTGCCGGACTTCGTCGATCGATGCCTTCGCAACCGGCTCAGTCCGGAGGCGCAGGATCACTTCCAGTATCCGGAGCGGTGCGGGGGCCGTCCAATCGCCACCGGTGTTTTGCGCAAAGCCCACGGTGTCGTCACTGTGATCCCTCATGAGCGGATCCTGGAGCCTCGATGCTGCTCGAGGTTCGGATGTCGTCGGAGGCGAGGCCCACGGACAGTGTCACGAGGCCGTCGGGTAGCCGCCGGGCGCCGTCGAGGCCGGTGTACGCAAGCCGCGTCACCGGCGCGCCGAGCCATACCTCTGCAGAATCGCCGGGCGCGAGCTCGACGCGCGCGAAGTCGAGCAACTGCCGGACCGGCCTGACGACCGGCGCGGCCGCGACGCGGGCATAGAGCTGTACGACCGTCGCGCCGACACGCGCCCCGGTGTTGGCCACCTCAACGGACATCCCCAGCTCACCGACACGTTCGGTGGCCTCGGAAGTGCCGGTCACTTCGAAGGTCGTGAAGGACAACCCGTGACCGAACGCGAAGAGGGGGCCTGAATCATCGAGGTCGTTGTACCCGTGCCGGGTTCCCGAGGGATGGTCGTAGCCGCTGCCGTAGTGATGCCCGTGGTAGATCGGCAACTGGCCGGCCGACCGAGGGAAGGTGCTCGGCAGCTTGCCGCTCGGATTCACCGCTCCGAAGAGGACGTCGGCCACTGCGGGGCCGGCATGCTCACCGAGGAGTGGCGCGAGGACGACCGCACTCGACTGCTCTGCGACCCCGGCCAGCAGCAATGGGCGGCCGGATACGACGACGGTCACGACCGGGACGCCCGTCCCGGCGATCGTTCGGATCAGCCGCTCCTGGTTGCCGGGAAGCCGCGGTTCGGCGGTGCTCTGACCTTCACCCGCGGTGTTGTTCCCGACCCAGCCGGTGCGTTCCCCGACGGCCGCGATGACGACATCGGCCTCACTGATCGTCTCGCTGAGCGAGCCCACGTCGAGCGGATCCCCGTCGTCGAGGAAGGACCCGACGGGAAGGTACGTCACGTCGGGCGAATGCGTTCGCAGAGAGTCGAGGAGAGTGAGCGCATCCGGGTGGATCGCCCGCGCGGTGGCCTCGAAGCGAGGTTCGATGCCGGGCATCCGTGCTTGGAAGATGTCCGTGAACACGAAGGTCTCCGGATCGATCCCGGGGATCTCACCGTCGCGGAGCGCCATCGAGCCCAGCACCATCTCGGAGTCGGAGGTGGACGTGTAGGCGCCGAAGTGGATCCGCAGCTCGTCGGCCGCCGGCCCGACCACGACGATGCGCGATCCGGTGCGGAGCGGAAGGACTCCATCGTTGGCCAGGAGCGTGATGGACTGCTCGGCGATGCGTCTGCCGAGCGCTGCCGTCTCCTTCTCCGAGAGGACGGGAACGGGCGCACGCCTCTCGAACCCCGGGACGAGGCCGAGCCTGGTCTTGATGGCCAGGACGCGGTCGACAGCTCGATCGATGATGCGCTCGTCGACTCGGCCCGAACGGACTTCGTCCGCCAGGGCGCTGAACCGATCCGTCTCGGGGAGTTCCGCGTCGATGCCGGCGGTGACCGCCTGGGCCGCTGCCTCCCCCGGTGTGCGGGCGGTGTGGAAGATCGTCTCGAGCATCCGGACAGAGCTGTAGTCGCTGACGACGATGCCGGTGAACCCGAGCCGGCCACGAAGGAGGTCGGTCAACAGCCACCGGTTGGCGACGGCCGGTACACCGTCGATCTCGTTGTACGAGTTCATCACCACAGAGAGCCCGGCCTCGTCGATCGCGCGTCGGAAGGGCTCCGCGTGCTCGTCCACCAGGGCGCGCGCGCCGATCGCCGTCGCCGCCTGGTTGAGTCCTCCTTCGGACGCCGCATAGCCCAGGAAGTGCTTGCCGGTCGCGAGAACGGCTGCGGCCGTCTTCCGGCCGTGAATCCCGTGGACGAAGGCGACGGCACTACGCGCCACGAGCTCGGGATCTTCTCCGTACGTCTCGTGCACGCGGCCCCACCGCGGGTCGCGGGCGATGTCCATGACGGGAGAGAAGACCAGATGACCTCCGACATCGTGGACATACGCCGAAGAGATCGCGGCGTGGGCTTCGATGAGTTCGGGGTTCCACGCCGCCGCCTGCGCCCAGGCGGTGGGGAACTGCGGCGCCGCGCGGTGCACGACGCCGTTGATCGCCTCGAAGTGCACGAGCGCGCCGATCCCGAACGGTGCGCGCTCGATGACCTCCGCCTGGATCGCCCGAATGTCGCTGCGGAGCTGTTCGCGAGTGGTTCCCGCGAACCAGGCCATCGAGAGGTGACCCACCCCGCGCGGCCTCAACTCTGCAAGACGGTTGACGTCCAGGCCGAACAACGCGCCACTTCCCGGCGACGGCGGGGCAAGCAGGTCGGTCAGACGGATGCCGGTGAGCTGAGCGACCTTCTCCTCGAGGGACAGCCGTCGCCGAATCGCCTCGGGTGTCATATCGCTTGCCCTCTCGTCATCGCGCTCCGCCGTCCGCAGCGTGCAGGGCGAACTTCGCGAACATGTCCTCGAACATCAGGCGTGTGTCGGGCCGGGTGAAGACGCGCACGGGGGGCAGCGTCGGCTGAGCTGCTCCGTACCAGCCGGAGTCGGTGATGGACATCCTCGGCATCATGACGGAGTCGGACGAGGCCGGGTCCGGGTCGAATGCGGACTGCAGGGCGGTCAGAAGCACGAGCGGGCTGTCGCCCAGCACGTACGTCTCGCCCAGATTCATGCCGTGCCGGTAGAGCAGCTCCGCGAATTCGTCGAGCGCAGACATCAGGTAAGCGCCGAAACCGCCGAGGTCTCCAACGCGCCGTCGCAGCTCCGTCCACGAGACCAGGCAGCGCCGGTACGCGTCGGCCGGAACCTGCCAGAGCGGGATCGGCGAGCCGAACACGACGTGCGCACTGGCCACGTCGATGTTCATGTTGTACTCGGCCCCGAACATCGACGGCTCCGCGGGTTCCGTGTCGGAGTAGCCGGCGCCACCGATCCAGACCGCCGTGAGCCGTTCGGCGATGGAGGGCTCGGTGAGGTAGGCGTTGGCGAGTTCGGTGAGGCCTCCTCCGAGGACCACGTACAGCGGCAGGTCGGTGTCATCCCGGAGCGCTTCGGCGACGATCGCTTCACTCGCTTCCGATCTCACGGCTGCTGCGCCGGTGCGATCCTGCTCGGTTCCACACAGGACGGGGAGGTCGACCTTCATCTGCGCGAGCAGCGCCGCCACCACGGAGACTCCGCGGTCCACCGAACCGATGTGCGCTCCGGGCGGCACCGCCGGCAACCGGGATGCGATGACGAACGGGATCTCCACGGACGGCGAAAGCAGATGATGCGCGAGCTGGAAGAGGTCGTCGGGATCGCCGGCGAAGTCGTTGTCCACGATCACCCGCGCGCGGGGCGGACGGGAGATCAGCTCGGTCGGGTTCACGGGCGAGCCGCCGGGCTCCGGCGGAGCTCCGCAAGTCGTTGGAGCAGGCGCTCTCCCAGCACCGGGAAGGGGAGTTTCGACGCGGCCATCGGCAGGATCGTGCGAAGTGGCATCGGCAGAACGAGCGGCAGCGTCGCGTCGTCCCACTCCCCCGATCCCCGCGTCGCGAACTGCGTCATCATCTCCTGAAGCGCGACAGCGCCCTCGGCATCGGCGAACCAGTCGCCCATGGCGGAGTCGAGGGTGAGGGGCGGTGCCGGCTCCGTGCCTGCGAGCTCGATGCAGACCTCGGCGCGGATGTCGCGCGAGGATGCTGCGGCCTGGATCGTGTAGAGACCAGCGCCTCGAACCCATTGCCGGGAGCGCGAGCTCCAATAGTCCAGGTCGGCGAGCGGGATCCGTGATGTGACCACGGTGCTGCCGCCGGCCTCGACGATCACCTTCTCGAACCCCACCAGCTCGTGCGACGGGCGGTCTTCTTCGGACTCCGGCGGCACGGAGTAGAACTGCACGACCTCCGCGCCGTCGCGCGATCCGGAGTTGGTGACGCGAACCCGGACCTCCACGGCGTCTCCCCTGAGGTCGGCGCGGAGGTCGTCGTACTCGAAGCTCGTGTACGAGAGGCCATGGCCGAAGGGATAGGCGACATCGCGGCCCACTGAGTCGTAATGGCGGTAGCCCACGTAGATCCGCTCGCCGTAGAGGACCGTCCGGCCGTTGCCGGGGAAGTTGTGGAACGACGGAGTGTCCGCGAGCGCCAACGGAATGGTCTCCGCGAGCTTGCCCGACGGATTCGTGTCGCCGAACAGGAGGGAAGCCGTCGCGCCCCCGACAGCCTGCCCTCCCAGCCACATCTCGAGGATCGCCGGGACGCCTCCGTGCCACGGCTCGAGGGAGACGACACCACCGTTCGAGAGAACGACGGCGACCCGATCATTGACCGCAGCGATCCGCTCCAGAAGGGCCAGCTGGTCCCCGGGAAGGTCCATGGTGGCGCGGTCGAATGCTTCGGACTCGTCCTCGGCAGGAAGCCCCAGGAACACGACGACGTCGGATGCCGCGCGAGCCGCTGCGACCGCCTGCTCCACGAGGTCGGGTGCCGCCGTGCCGTCGAGGGTGAAACCGGGCTCGAAGATCACGTCTCGATCGCCGGCTCGGCCGCGGATGGCGTCCAACGCGTCATCGAGCCGTGTCGGCACGATGTGGCTGCTTCCGGCGCCTTGGTAGCGGGGCGTGCGAGCGAACTCTCCGATGACGGCGATCGGGCCCCCGGCATCCGCGGAAAGAGGCAGGATCCCGTCGTTCTTGAGGAGAACGGCGGACTGCTCGGCGATCTCCTTCGCGAGAGCGTGATGGGTCTCCTGATCGAACGCGGGCGCCTGACCGGCTCGGGCAGCCATCAGCGCCACCGCGAGCTCTGCGACGCGCGAGGCCGCCCGATCCAGGATCGCCTCGTCGAGTGCGCCGCTGCGAACAGCCTCGATCAGAGCGGCCGAGCCGGCGCCCGTGCCCGGCATGTCGAGGTCGAGCCCGGCCCGCACCGCCGCGACCACGTCGGACGCAGCCGCCCCCCAGTCGGAGAGGACGACGCCATCCCAGCCCCACTCCTCTCGGAGGATCTGCGTGAGCAGCCAGTGGTTCGAGATGACGGGCTCCCCGTTGACCGCGTTGTAGGAGGCCATGACGGTGGCGGGAGACGACTTCTCGATGACCCGCTGGAAGGCCCTGAGATAGATCTCGCGAAGCGAGCGCTCGTCCACCTCGGCGCTGATCCTCATGCGGTCGGTCTCCTGGTCGTTCGCGACATAGTGCTTCACCGACGCCGCGACCCCGTGACTCTTCAGGCCCCTCACCCACGCGGCCCCGAGCTCACCGGACAGAAGGGGGTCTTCCGAGAAGTATTCGAAGTTCCGGCCGCACAAGGGACTGCGCTTGATGTTCACTCCGGGACCGAGCAGCACGTCCACGCCCAGCGCCCGCGCTTCGACTCCCAGAGCGACCCCCATCGAGGAGAGAAGGTCCCGATCCCACGAGCTCGCCGACGCGGACGCAGTGGGGAAGGCTGTCGAGGGCCTGGCGGCGTTGATGCCCAGGTGGTCCCCGCCGACTTCCTGCCGGCGCACACCATGCGGGCCATCGGACAAGACCATGGCCGGGATGCCGGCCGATTCGACGGCCTTGGTGTTCCAGAACGCGAAGCCGGAAACAAGCGACGCCTTCTCTTCTAGGCTGAGTCGCTCGATCGACGGGTGAGTGGTCATCTGATTCGTTCTCCTGTGATACCTGAGGTGGCGAGCGGTCGCGTCACCGACGCGGGTGGGCCAGGCCGGCGCTCTCTCCGCCGTCGGCGATGAACTCCGCCCCTGTCGAGAAAGACGCCTCGTCGCTCGCCAGGTAGACGACCAGCTTCGCGATCTCGCTCATCTCTCCCATGCGATGGAGCGCCACGTGATCCTGGGGGAACTCCATCCCCTGCAGCAGCGGAGTACGGATGAGCCCCGGGTGCACGGTATTGACCCGGACGTTGTACGGACCCAGATCGAGAGCCGCGCTCTTGGTGAGCCCCCGCAGACCGAACTTCGACGCGTTGTAGCCGGTGATGCCGCCGTAGCCCTGGAGCCCGGCGTCGGAGGAGATGTTGATGATGGAACCGCGTCCGGAGGCTTTGAGCGCGGCCGCGGCCGAGCGGATCCCATAGAAGGAGCCGGTCAGGTTGACGTCGATGACCAGGTTCCAGTCCTCCGGCGAGTGCACGTCGATCGGAGCGTTCCGCACCACCCCGGCGTTGTTGATGAGGATGTCCAGGCGGCCGAACGTCTGCTCGACCACGTCGACGGCGCTGCGCCACTGGTCGTAGTCGCGGACATCGAGATGGACATAGCGCGCCGACGGTCCGATCTCCGCGGCGAGCTGACGACCGTCCTCGTCGAGAACGTCACCGATCACCACCGAGGCTCCTTCCGCGGCCAGTTCCCGGGCGAATTCCGCCCCGAGACCGCGGCCGGCTCCACTGATGAGTGCGACCTTGTCGGTGAGACGGTTCATGCGTGAGGACTCGCTTTCGTGCGATGGATGGGAAGGTCTCGAAACGAATGTCGAAACACGACACTATTTTCGCGCCGGAGGGCAATCTACCACGGTGACGATTACGGCGTGTGGCCCCCTGGCACGACTCCACCAGGCCGGGGCCGGCACCAGGACGCCTATCATCGGAAGCATGTCCGCGGAGTCCACCCCTGAGCGTCCGGCGAGCGGCCCCGGCTCCCGGGGTCCTTACGCGAAGTCGAAGCAGGTGCGGCAGAAGATTCTGGAGGCGTGCATCGAGGCGTTCAGCGTCTCCGGCTTCCACGGCGCCACCATGAAAGAGATCGCGGCCAAAGCGGGGATCAGCCAGACCGGCCTGTTGCACCACTTCCCCAACACCCGGTCCCTTCTGATGGAGGTCCTGGAGGAGCGATCGCTCCAGGAGTCGTCCATCCTCCACGCAGCTGCCGAGAAGGACTTCTTCCATGCGCAGCTGAGCGTCGTCCGCGACAACGAGACGCGGCCCGGCATGATCCAGTTGCACACCACGATCTCCGCGGAGGCGACCGACGCCGACCATCCTGCGCATGACCGGTACCGGAAGCGCTACGACGACCTGCGCGCGTACCTCGTCGCTCTCTTCGAGATGCAGCAGAGCCGGGGTTATGTCCGCGTGTCCGCCTCGCCCACAGCTCTGGCCAACCTCTTCGTCGCAGCCCTCGACGGATTGCAGTTGCAGTGGCTCTACAACCCCGACGAGGTGGATGTGGCGGAAAGCCTCGAAGCGTTGATCGATGCGTTGCTGAGCGACGTGGCCTGATGTCAGGACCACGACTCAGCGGGTGCCGCGCACGCGCGTGAGGATGATCAGCCCTCCGACGAGTGTGCATCCGGCTGCGACGAGGAAGAGAAGCGTGTAGTTCTTGTCCACCCCGGTAGCGCCGATCACCAGCAGGCCGGACGCGATCACTGGACCGACAGCTTGCGGGAGGAGCGTGGCGTAGTTGTTGATGCCGAGGAAACGCCCGGCGTTCGTGTCCCGCTCGGGGAGGATGTCGAAAACGATCGCCTGGTCGACCGATGCGAACATTCCGACGCCCAAGGTCGTCAGCAGCGAACCGGCGAGGAGTACGGGCAGACCGGATCCGAACGCCATGATAAGCACTCCGCCGGTGAAGACGATCGCGGCGGCCATGACCAGAGACCGGCGCCTTCTCAATTTGTCGGACAGCCAGCCCCCGCCGAGAGCACCCAGCGATCCGAGGACGACTCCACCGAGCGCGAGGACGACGATGGTGCCGCCGATCTCGCTCACCTTGACACCCAGACGGGACGCGAAGAAGAACGTTGTGAAGGTCGTCGAGAAGGCCAGGCCGAGGTTGAAGATCACCCGGCCGAGGCTGTTCCAGGCGAAATCGACGTGCTCGGCCGGCTTGAACACAAGGTTCCGGAAGAACCCGCCGATGGTGAGTCGGTCGGCGTTGACCAGAGCAGGGTTCGGATCGTCTTTCACGAAGATGAGGAAGAGCACGATGAAGACGAGGGCGATGACGCCCGGAACCATGAAGACGAGCAGGTTCTGACCGATCAGGGACGATGCGATGCCCGCACCGACGACGGGGCCGAGGTTCTGGACGAGGCCGACGAGCCCCGACACCCTCCCGCGCTGTTCCTCGGGAAGCTTGTCGGCTTGTGAGTTGGTCAGGCCGGAGAGAACCGCGGCCCCCCAGCTCAGTTGGGCGAGCACCCACGCCGCGCCGAGCACGATGATGTTCGGGGCGTACGCCAGGATGGCCAGCGACAGCATGCCGCCGATGAGCCCGGCGATGATGTACGGACGTCGGCGACCGAGCCTGGAGCGCGTACGGTCGCTCAGGATTCCGATGATCGGCGCCGCGACGAGCGGTGCAACCGCGCCGATCCCGGTGATGTAACCGAGATACTCGTCATGCCCCGGCGCCAGTTGCTCCACCTTCAAGGCGAGCGAGATCGCGATCGGGGTGACCAGCGCGATGTAGGCGCCGAAGACGGCGAAGGTCAGCAGGGCGATGTACCCCTTGCTCACCCGCGGGCGGTCGCTCCTCACGTCGGCCCCGGACGGCTGGCCGGCCGACATTACGAGCCCCGCTTCCGCTTGCCCCACCGGGAGGCTCGCGTTGAGAGGTTCTGCATTCGTACCAGTCGTGGCGTCTGCGGCCGAACCGCCCTGTGAACGCTCGGTCATCGTGATCCTCCTCGATCGATGGTGAGGCGTGAATATAGAAACGTAATTCGATATTCAGGCTACCCGGGACGATAGCACAATGACCGGCGCTACGCGCCGGGAGGGTCCGCGCGGCCGCCGGGTCACCGCAAATGGATGGCGAGCGCGGGGCAGACCCCTGCGGCCTGACGCACCTGCTCGACGTCCTCACCCTCGACCTCGTCGACAAGGAGGAAGGCGATGCCGTCGTCCTCCCGCTGGTCGAACACGTCCATGGCGGCAACGACGCACTGCCCGCTCGCCACGCACTTCTCCTGTTCCAGGATCACCTTCATGCTGCGTTTCCTTTCGTCACCATTCGATGGGGAGTTCGTGGACGCCGTAGATCACGGCGTCGTGCTTGAAGCGGATCTGCTCGAGCGGAACAGCCAAGCGCAGCTCGGGCAGACGACGGATCAAAGTGGGGTAGACCACCTGCAACTCCATGCGCGCAAGGGGCTGTCCCAGGCACTGATGCACTCCGAACCCGAACGCCACATGGTTTCGTGGGTTCCGTTCCAGGTCGAGCTCCGAAGCCTCCGGAAACACCTCCGGGTCGCGATTGGCGAACTCCAGACCGACGATCACGCCCTCCCCCGCGGGGATCGTGACGTCGCCCACGACGGTGTCCGCCGTGACGGTCCGTTTCAGTCCGTCGTGAATGATGGACAGGTAGCGCAGAAGCTCCTCGACCGCGGAGCCGACAAGCGCGGGATCCTCGGACATCCTCAGCTTCTCCAGCTGGTCGGGGTGCTGAAGCAGCGCGACGGTGCCGAGTGCGATCATATTGGCCGTGGTCTCGTGCCCGGCGAAGAGGAGCAGGATGCCCATCTGGACCGCGTCGCCTCTCTCGAGTTCGCCGGCAACGACACGTGCACCGAGGTCGGACAGCAGGTCCTCGCCGGGATCTTCGATCTTTCGCTCGAGCAGCCCGGCCAGATACTGACCCAGCGCGTTGAAGGCGGCGGCCTGGTCCTCCGGTGTCGCTCCTCGCCGCACGATCGTCCGGCTGTGCGTCTGGAAGAGCTCGTGCTCGTCGTAGGGGACGCCGAGAATCTCGCAGATCACCAGCGAGGGAAGCGGTAACGCGAAGCGCTCGACGAGGTCAGCGGGCTGCGGGCCGGCCACGAGTTCGTCGATCAACCCGTCGACGATGGCCTGGACCTTGGGACGGAGTGCCTCGATGCGGCGGATCGTGAAGGTGCCGGTCGCCATTCGTCGCAGACGGGCGTGCTCCGGGTCATCCATCAGGATGAAGCTGAGTCCGGCTCCTTCCTGACGGTCGGCGATGTGCGCGACCGGATAGCCGGGATGCGACGAGTCAGAGCTCGTATTCGGTGAAGAGAGCAGGGATTTCGCCTCCTCGTAGCCTGTGATCAGCCAGGGGGACCTGCCGTCGGCGAGCTGGATACGAGCGACCCGCTCGCCCGAGCCTTGGCGTGCGATTCCCGCTGGTGGCGGATCGAACGGGCAGCGCTGGTCGCGTGTCAGGGGAAAGACCTGCGAGTGGGTCTCCGCTTCGCTCTTCGCTGGATTCATTGTTTCGTCCTCCTCAGGTGCGGCTTGGGTAAGTCGGTTCAGGAAACAGCAGTGATGCGCTCGTCGTACTCTCTGAGCGGTGCGCTCAGGAGGCGCGCCTGTTTGGGCATCCCCCAGCCGACGACTCCGACGACGCGTCCTTCGCGTCGTGCGGTGACGACGAAGCGGTCGCCCGTCATGTCGCCAGCAGCGACGACCTCGTCATCCGCCGGACGAGCCGAGCCGAACACCTGGATCCGGACCCCGAACTGGTCTGACCAGAAATAGGGAACCGGAGCGTACGGGGCGCCGAGGCCGAGAATGTCGCGAGCGACGGCGACGGCCTGCTCGGAGGCGTTCGTCCGGTTCTCCAAGCGCACGAGCGTGTCCTGGTGAGGATGGCGCCACCGTGCAACATCGCCGACGGCCCAGACGTTCGGTGCGGCCCGGCAGTGCGAGTCGCACACGACACCGTCATCGAGGATGAGCCCGCTTCCGGCGAGCCAGTCCGTCTCCGGTTCGCTGCCGACGGCGACGACGACGGTTCGGGTCCGGATTCTCGAGCCGTCATCCAGCAGGACCTCCTGGACCGAGCTGCCGCCTCCCATCGCCGAGACGCGCTTGCCACCGATGAGCTCTATTCCCGCCGCGCGGTGCCGCTCGGCGAGAACGGTGGAGGCGAGCTCGCCCAGCTGCCCGGCCATCGGGCGGGCAGAGGATCCGATGAGAGTCACCTCCTTGCCGCCGGCCTTGGCCGTTGCAGCGATCTCGCTGCCGAGGACTCCGTTGCCCACGACCACCACCGGCCCCAGGCCCGTCATGGCGCGGCGCAGGGCCACGGCATCGTCCAAGGAGCGCAACGTGTGCACACCGGACAGGCCGACGCTGCCCGGCAGGCGCCTCGGACGCAGCCCGGTGGCGATGACCACCGCGTCGGCCTGATGCACCCGCCCGTCGGCGGTATGCACCGATCTTTTTGCGGAGTCGAAGGACTCTGCAGCAGAGCCCAGCGCCCAGCGGGCCCCCAACTCGTCCAGGCGGGAGGAGTCGCGAAGGTGGAGCTGGTGTGTCTCCCAGGCGCCCGCCAGGAATTGCTTGGAGAGCGGCGGCCGGTCGTAAGGAAGGTGAGCTTCGGCGTCGAGCAAGGTGAGCTCGCCGGTATGCCCGAAGCGACGCAGAGCTTCCGCTGTCGCCAACCCGGCCGCGGAGGCGCCCACGATCAGAACGGACTGGGTCACCGGGTCGGTCATCGCATTCGTCCTCTCGGATGGAACTTCAACGGGGCGGTCCTCAGCCGACCAGGGCGGGAGCGTCCTCCGCGGTGGAGTCGTGCTTCATCGATGCTTCCGGCAGTGTCTCCGCGCCGGAGTTCTTCGGACGTGGAATGAAGAGCGCGAGCACGAGACAGAGAACGGCGGCGCCGAGGCCGAGAAGCAGCGTGAGCATGAACCCTCCCTCGCTCGGTCCCGGGATTCCGTTCGTCCGGGTGGCGGATTGGGCGAGGATCGCACCGACGATCGCCGCGGCGATGCTCGTGCCGAGGGAACGCATCAGCGCATTGAGCCCGTTCGCCGCTCCGGTCTCATGGATGGGGACAGCCCGCATGATCAGCGCCGGCATGGCCGCATATCCGAAGCCGACTCCGACGCCGAGGAGGACATTCACCACCAGGATGTGCCAGAACTCGGTATGGAACAGCAGGGCCGCCCCGTAGCTGACCGCGATGACGCCGGCTCCCGCCACAAGAAGCGGCTTGGGTCCGCGGAAGCGTTCCAGCCGTCCGGCGATCGGGGAGACCGCCATCATGGCAAGGCCCGAGGGTGCGAGAACGAGGGACGCGACAACCAGTGACAGCCCCAGTCCGATCCCGGTGGCGGAGGGCAGCTCCAGCAACTGCGGGAAGACCACGTTGGAGGCGAACAGCGCAAAACCCATCGCGACCGACGCCAGGTTCGTGAGCAGCACGGCACCGCGGGCGGAGACGCGGAGGTCGACGAGCGGATCCTTCACCCGGAGTTCGTAGAACCCCCACACGATCAGGACGCAGAGGCCGCCGATGAGGAAGCCGAGTGTGCGCCCGTCCGCCCAACCCCACTGGCTTCCGCGCGAGATGGCGATGAGTAACCCGACGAGCCCGATGGAAAGGCCGATGATGCCGACCACATCGAGGCGACCCTTCGCACGCTGAGCGCTCGCGGGCACGATCGCCGCAAAGAGCACGAAGCACACCAGCGCGATTCCGGCCGCGAGCCAGAACAGCGCGTGCCAGTTCAGGCTGTCCGCCACGATCGCGCTCAAGGGTAGTCCGAGCGCTCCACCCACCCCCAGAGTCGCGCTGACGAGTGCGACCGCGGATCCCAGCCGCTTCGGAGGAAGTACGTCGCGAAGGATGGAAATGCCCAGCGGGATGACGCCGGCGGCCATGCCCTGCAGCACGCGCGCGACGATCATGGGGATCAGCGAGTCCGACAGCGCGGCCAGGACGGCGCCGGCCGCTTGCAGCAGCAGCAGGACCATGGCGATGCGCCGCTTGCCGTACATATCGCCCAGCCGGCCTGCGATCGGTGTGCAGACGGCTGCCGCGACCAGGGTGGCTGTGATGACCCACGGAGTGTCGTCGGCGGAGGCCGACAGCAGTTCCGGCAGCCGCGGCTGGATGGGGATGAGAATCGTCTGCATGAAGGACGCGCCCAACCCGGCGAGGGCCAGCACGCCGACGATGAGGCCATATGGCCTGCGGGCCACTCGAGTTGCCGTTCGCATCTACTCATCCTTTCGTGAGACTGCGTCTCACAACTGGGACACCGTATCACGCTATGGTGGAGGAATGAACAGCGATGTCCGCGCACGGAGCAAGGAAATCCTCCGCGCCCGGCTCGCCCATGCTGCCGCCGACTACTGCGCACTCAACGGTTTCGCCGAATCGACGGTGGACCAGATCGCGCAGGGCATCGGGATCTCACGGGCCACGTTCTTCCGCTACTTCGCCTCGAAAGAGGAGGCCGTCGTCGCGGCCGCACGCCTCGAGCGCGAATCGGTGGATGCGCACCTCAGGTCGCAGCATCCCGTACCGGGCACTCTGGCCTTCGACGCGGTCCGCTCAGCCCTCGGACCGACAGTCGACGCTGTGAGAGCGGACCCCGCCCGCGCCCGCGCCCAAATAGCGATGATCACCGGGAACGCCGCGTTGCGCGGTCAGCTCGCCTCCGATCGGGCAGACGAGAGCGCGAAGCTCGCCACCGCCCTGGCCTCCTACATCTCCGACCCCGCAATGGCCGAAGCGGTCGCCGCCGCCTCCATGGCCGCGACCGAGCTCGGCTGGAGGCTGTGGGCGGCTGACGAGACCAGCGACCTGGGAGATCAGTTCGACCGCGCGTTCGTGTTGATCGGCCAGGCGCCATCGGCGAGGTTCGATCGATCCGCGAGCCCGGCGGGCTCCTAACGCGCCGGGCGGCGCCGGAACCATTCTGCGAACGTGCGTCGTCCCGCGGTTAGGAAATATTCGGAAAGTCTTTGACAACTATTTCTTCCTGTTGCCATAGTGTTTCTCGACCCGGTCGCGTTTTCTCCCCCGGCGGCGGACCACCCAAAGACAGGAGGAGGAAGAGCCGGGCCAAAAACAAAAAAAACAAATATGCGGAACACCCAAAAAAATCGGGGGGGCCCCGGCGTAGCCC
>JBQCCO010000247.1:0-3270 GCA_051962155.1 Leifsonia sp.
CCTGCTGGGCGAGCACGTCATCCCGGTGCTGCGCAAGGAGACCGAGGCGCGCAAGGACCCCGAGACGCCGGATGCCCCGACCCACGAGTCGCTCGTCGCCGCGAAGTACGGGGATGCCGCGCCACGCCAGCCGCGCCCCAACGCCAACCGCGGCGACAACGTGACCGGCGGATCCCCCTACCAGGACACCGCGCACGTCCAGGAGACAGCCGGGCAGGTCCCCGCGGGCACCCCCTCCCTGTGATCGTTTCGCTTCCAGAAGAAGGACAGAACATGAGCACCGCAGACCAACGGCCGTTCCGGGTCGTCGTGGTGAACGCCGGAGTCAGCGACCCGTCGTCGACGAAGATGCTCGCCGACCGGCTGGCGCTGCGCGTCGAGGCCCTCGCTCAGCGTGACGGCCGGACCGTGCAGACGCTGGCCCTCGACCTGCGCGAGCTGCTCCCCGAGCTGGGCGCCGCCCTGGCGTCCGGCCACCTTGGCCCGAAGTTCACGAAGGCGGTCGAGGCCCTGAGATCGGCCGACGGCATCATCGCGACGGCGCCGGTCTACAACGCCGGCCCGAGCGGGCTGTTCACCTCGTTCTTCCAGGTGCTCGACAACGACCTGCTCATCGCCAAGCCCGTCATCCTCGGAGCGACCGCCGGCACCGCACGGCACGCTCTGGTGGTCGACGGCGAGATGCGCGGGCTGTTCGCGTTCCTGCGGACGATGACCACCCCGACCTCCGTCTTCGCCGCCACCGAGGACTGGCAGGACAAGGCCCTCACCAAGCGCATCGACCGGGCCGCCCGGGAACTGGTGGTGCTGATGGAGTCCGAGATCGAGGCGAAGATCGCCGACACCTCGTGGAACAGCTACCAGCACGAGTTCGGCTCGGCCGGCGGCAACGAGCTGGGCATCGACCTGGAGTCCGACCTCATGCGGCTGGCCGCCGGAGGGACGCTCCCCGGCGCTCGTCCGTAGGCACTGCGCACCTGAAGCGTGTGCCGGACGCCCCGACGTGCCCTCGGCGAACCTTCCGCCGCTCCCTTCCGCGGGTGAACGCCCTCTCCCGCGGTAGGGTCGGGGTAGAACAGGGAGGTCTCGGGATGGACGTTCTGACCGTGCTGCACTGGATCGGCGTCATCGTGTGCCTGATCCTCGCCCTCACCGGGCTCATCCCCGTGATCGCCGCAGCCGCGACCTTCGTGGTGATCCCGTTCCACGCGTGGATCAACCACTACGGCAAGGCGGCGCCCTACCTTCCCCGGGTGGCGATCATCGTGCCGGCCTGGAACGAGGGTGCGGTGATCGGCGCATCCATCGACCGGCTGATGAAGCTGGACTATCCGCTCGAGGCGCTGCGGATCTACGTGGTCGACGACGCGAGCACGGACGAGACGCCCGACGTGGTGCGCGGACGCGCCGCGCAGTATCCCGGCAACGTGCACCTGCTGCGGCGCGAGCAGGGCGGTCAGGGCAAGGCGCATACCCTCAACCACGGCATCGCGAAGGTCCTCGAGGACGACTGGATGGAGGCGCTCCTCATCATGGACGCCGACGTCATCTACACGCCCGAGTCGCTGCGGCGGATGACGCGCCACCTGGCCGACCCCGACGTCGGCGCTGTCTCGGCGTACATCCGCGAAGGAAGCAGCACCGGCCGCAACTACCTCACGAAGTTCGTCAGCGTCGAGTACGTGCTCTCGCAGCCGGCCGCGCGACGTGCCCAGAACGTGCTCGGAGCGCAAGCCTGCCTCGCCGGCGGCGCCCAGCTGCACACGCGCGAGAACCTGCTGGCGATCGGAGGACGCATCGACACGTCGTCCCTCGCCGAGGACACGATCACGACCTTCGAGACGCAGCTGCTCGGCAAGAAGGTCGTGTTCGAGCCGCACGCGCAGGTGCTCGCCGAGGAGCCGAGCTCCGTGGACGGGCTCTGGAAGCAGCGTCTGCGCTGGGCCCGCGGCAACGTGACGGTCACAGCGCGCTACTCGAAGGTGTGGTTCCGGCGGTCGCGCGTGCACCACCTCGGCGGCATCAGCTTCGGGATCGTGTGGTTCAGCCTGTGGCTGCTCCCGCTCATCATGATCCTGTCCGCGATCGGACTGGCGGGGCTGCTGTTCCTCGAGGACGGGCTGGCGACCGGGATCTTCCGGGTGCTCTGGATCTCGGCGGCGCTCGCCTACCTGTTCGTGCTCATCCTCGGCGCTCAGACCGACGGATCGACGACGAAACGCGAGCTGGGCCATGTCCTGCTCTTTCCGGGCATCATCAACATGATCGTGATGATCACAGCGCTCTTCCCGCCCGTGGTGCTCGTCTGGCTGCCCGGGCTGTTCGGGGTGACCCTGACGATGCCGGTGCTCTTCATCCTGACGCTGGCGATCTACGTCTGGATCCCGTTCTCGATGGTGGTCGCGTGGCTGGCGCGGAGAGCCGACAAGACGCGAGCGCGCCGGTGGCTGTCGCCTGCGCTGATCTACCTCGCGGGCTACGGCTCCCTGCTGTGCGCGATCACGTTCGACTCGTACCTGAAGGAGCTGGCCGGGGCCGAGGCGCGCTGGGACAAGACCGAGAAGGTCGGTCGGGTCGCGGCCGGCTGACGACACGTCGTACCCCGGGACCACCTCCCGCGGATGACAGCCGCCTCCGGCGATGCGCCTCGCGGCCGATGCCATTGCGCAGCCCCTCGAGCAGGGTGGAGGCATGACATCCACACCTCTCACCGCACCACCCGGGAACGCCGCGCTCACCGCATCCCGGCTCACCAAGTCCTACGGCGCTTCCGTGGCACTCGCCGGCGTCGACTTCCGGGTCGACCCGGGCGAGTCGGTCGCGATCATGGGAGCCTCCGGCTCGGGCAAGACCACCCTCCTGCACTGCCTGGCAGGCATCGTCGCGCCGGACAGCGGGTCGGTCGTCCTGAGATCGGGACAGGACGCGCTCGAGGTGACCTCGCTCGATGAGGCCGGCCGGTCACGGCTGCGGCGCGAGGCGTTCGGGTTCGTGTTCCAGCAGGGCCTGCTGCTGCCCGAGCTGACCGCCGTCGAGAACGTCGCGCTCCCGCTGATGCTCACCGGGACGGACCGGCGACCCGCCGAGCAGACCGCGGCGATGTGGCTCGCCGCTCTCGGTCTCACCGGGTTCGAGGAGCGCCGCATCGGCCAGCTCTCGGGCGGCCAGGCGCAGCGCGTGGCCATCGCCCGCGCCCAGGTCACCGGTGCGGCAGTGGTCTTCGCCGACGAGCCGACCGGCGCGCTCGACTCGCAGACCTCGACGGAGGTG